>JAGGUS010000182.1 GCA_021158375.1 Thermoprotei archaeon | reverse complement strand
GATTTGGTGCGGGGGGTGGGATTTGAACCCACGCAGGCCTACGCCACGGGAGCTCCTATCTAGCCCCTAACTTGGGCTAGATCCTAAGTCCCGCCCCTTTGTCCTGGCTCGGGCACCCCCGCACCGTGACTATAAATAATCTTATGAGGGATATAAGTTTTCCTTAATATTCCAGTACAATTTATTAAGCTATATTCTTCAATGTATATTTTTACATTAGACTAAGAGCGTGATTACCTGTGAAATAGCTATTCATCATTATTTATGAAGTAGGAAATAAAAGCCTATTTCCAATTTAATATTTGATGAGCTATGCAAAGCAGAGTGGCTAAGGCCTATTTAGAGGCAGAGAGAATTATAATTAAGGATAGAGATCTAATAAACGACTTACATTATAATAGGCATTATGGTAGAATAGAGAATGGCAAGCTCATATTGCATCCTGTAGAAGCGCTCTATCTCGTATATACTGGGAAGCTGGAAGTTTATGATAATGATAAGAAGCTAAGCTTCGAAGATCTTGTTAAGAGGCTATCTCACAACGATGAGAAGCTATGGATTAGGTTCTTAGTGTATATGGATTTAAGGCGTAGGGGACTAATTGCACTACCGCTTAAGGGGAGAGACGTAACATTTTTACTCTATAGTAGAGGTGCAGACGTTAATTATGACGCGGCCAAATATTTAGTATATGCGGTATCAGAAGGCGTGCGTATCGACTTCAGGGATCTGGCAAGGATAGCCGAAGAGGCGCGACGCTCTAGAAAAGAGGTGATCTTAGCAGTCATGGATAGACAAGGAGAGATAGCCTATTATAGCATGAACACTATATCACTTTAGGTGAGATTAGTGATATCATATGAGGAGTTCATGGATGTATTTAAGAGATTGCGTAAACTGAATGGAAGGGCTATTTTCATATTTAAGGGTACTAAGTATAGGCTTGCCATGAATAGATTTATTCATGCTAGAGATGATTATGATAGGCAAGTCCAATGGGCTAGAGCGTTCGGGACCAAGTTGCCACATGATGTTCTTAATACGTTTCAGATCTTAGCGATTAGAGTGAAAGTACGTGATGAGGAAAAGGAGTTTAGCGATTTGAACAAATTCATTGAGTGGATTAAACATTTAACTTAGTTAGGTAGTTTAGGTAGCTCATTTGGCCTTAAGATTCTGAGCTCCCATAGTGCTCTTGCCATAATAGGTCTAGCTTTAACCAAATCGCTCATCGTAACGGTCCAATGCATAGGGCATTCCCTATCTACAGTGAGCATATTAGTTGCTGGGTCATAGACTATGGGATACAGAACGCATCCTATTGGACGATGCGGATAGATACTGCACCGAAGGGTCTTCCTATCTAGGAAGTAGCAGGCTCCATCTACATTCCTCAATCTGATAAAGCCATCACGTTTTACAGTAAACTCACTAGGATCATAGCCAAGCTTGGATATTCTACTTACATCGCTTGGAGTTAGGATCATTTCGGTATTAAAACAGCATTTAGCACATTTTATGCAGATCATGCACTCACTACTACATTAATGTAAAGCACTATATAAAGGATTTTAGGGATTAGAGACATTATGGAATTTATGGCGCCCCGGCCGGGATTTGAACCCGGGCCTGGCGGGTGACAGCCGCCCATTCTAACCGGGCTAAACTACCGGTTAGCGCCGGGTGCAGCCGGCGGCGCTCGGTTATGACCGGGGCTATATCGTATATTTATATAGGTGAGCCTTAAACTTTTCGGAAGCGCTCTAGCATTCTAGACCTCGGTATGGACATCAATCAAGCGCTCAAATGTGACAAGAGGAATAGTTAGATTAAAATATTCATCATAACTTAAAAAGGGGGATTTGATGAATAACGGCTATATGATGTTGGCTTTAAGGGCATCAGGGATAATAGCCATAACTCTAGCTTGGATAGTAATAGGGCTGGCTGCGCGATTTAATCCATGGTTTGATCTATTTAAACATGCTTTGAGTGATCTAGGGACAGATAGAGCATTTATGCCGCAAATATATAATTACGGACTAATTATGACAGCGTTCTTCATAATATTGTTCTCAGTGTACTTAACTATTAAAGCTAGGAATAAGGCTGAGACGTTTGCAGGGGCGTACCTGTCCATAGCAGGTATATTTTTAGCGCTTATAGGAGTATTTCCTGGAGGAACTAAACCACACACTTTTGTCTCTACATGGTTTTTCATTCAAGCACAACTTTCGGTATTGATGAAGTCGATAGGATCACTCATGAAGCATAGGAAGCGTGTTGCAGTATTATTATTGCTGATATTTATGTTAGCGATACTGGGAGGCATGTTAAGGTGGCCTTCGGTTGCTCTTGAAGAAGTATTCGAAGTAATACTGTTAGATATATACGTGGTGTTGGAGGTATTAGATATCGCCTCATAGTTATTTAATAAGCAACCATAGATGAACATAGCGACTATCGGATAAGCCATGACTTACTATAGCGGTCTTACTGGCTAAGTGAAGGACCCTAGTTCCATTATAGTGCTCAAAGCGACTGTCTACTACGTACTGGTACCAAGCACGGCCTTTTACTTCAGCCTTTTTGTAAATCAACAATCTACTATGGCTCCTGTAGGGATGAAATGGATCGTGCTCTCCAACTACTACTTCACATTTGCCATCTCCATCAATATCAACTACATCGAGAGAGTGAGGCGAACGTATCTTATCTATTATGTGAGCAGGCCATTTAGAGCATACACCTTTATTTTCAAGCCAGCCGACTGGGGCGAAGTTCGCCTCTTTTGTCTCGTAGTTAATAGATTTTACAGTAAAGACTATGTCTAATCTTCCATCTCCGTTAACATCAACTACGCGAATACGTGATATGTTATCTATATCGGCAATCCTACGTAAGGTGAATTTTCCATTGCCTTTGTTTTCTAAGAGAAAAGAACCAGCAATTATATCTAGTAGGCCATTACTATTGATATCGCATACTACAATTTCCCCATCATATAGTATATTTGCAAGCTTTCGCTTACACCAATTGCTATCTTTCGGATTATCAGGAATTTCGAATAGTTCTGGGGGATAGCCCTCTTTGGCATTATGATAGCTTACTATCAAGGCAAGTCTACCTTCAGGAAGAACTGGAGCTACTAAGGCACTACTCGGCCAATCACCGCTTCCCCTATTTATGTTATAGATTTCCCATACACCATTAACAGGATCTATTGGCTTAATCCAGACAAAATCGCTTGAAAGAGCATCATACCAATTAGAGGCCTTAGCTTTTCTCTTAGTGGCGATGAACTCCATACGGCCATCTCCATCTAGGTCGTATGCACAGTGTACTTGGTATATTCCTGGGATAGTATATCGTACCCAATTAGGTGCCCTATACCACCAAGAGCCGCATACTATATCGCATAGACCATCATTATCAACATCAGCTAAGACGATATCAGTAGCTGGGTAAGGCTTGTCTCTGTCTATGAGATAATGAGTAAATCTGAACGGCGGTGTCTTCATTGCTTTCCATATTTGAACGCGGGGCATTCTATAGCGAGCTCCCCATTCCTTTCCTATTATTTCTAATTCACCATCTCCGTCTATGTCACATAATAATGCTTGATGGGTTCCCATACCCTTATCGATAATGAATCTCTTCCAGTGCTTACCACCATCACTTGTGACGTATTCTATAAGGCGTGCCTTCCAATTATATGGCTGGCCCCATCCACCAGCCGCCATCTCAGCAACAAAGATATGAACTTCATCATTATCGCTCCATGTGTAAAGCGAGTGAGCAAATACTAAATCGTCTTCAAGCTTGTGTTCTACCCAGTATTGCCTGCCATCTTCCTTGATTATATTCTCAAACCACGATAGCCTTCCATCAACATACTCAGATTCAACTATAATTATATCGAGGAATCCATTCCCAGTAATGTCAGCAAGTGCAGTTCGACACATTTCCCTAAACGATGGAGCGTAAACAATACGCTTCCACAACCCAGCAAATGGACCAGCTAGAGGAGGAACAAATAAATCAGGGCCATGAATCACCTCCACTACTCCATCGTTGTTTATATCTCCTACAGCCAGGCCTTCACTGAATATACCAGTCACTATGGGGAACTTATGCCAGTGAGCCTTAACATCGTCCTTAGGTTTATAAATGAAGAGCCCAGGCTCTCTACAGTAAGTGGCATTTGCAATTAATTCATTCACGCCATCCCCATCCAGATCACAGAATGTCATATCGTGTGCACTGCCACTAGTACGTGGGTCTATTACATACATCTCCCAATTACGCAAATTGTAAGAGTGTTTGAACCAAACTATGGAGTTATTCAAACCCGTAGCGACTTCTAATAACCCATCAGCATCTATATCGTCTAGAGCTATACCAACACCAAACTTAAAATCATCCCCCTTACGTATTATGCCATGCTCGAACGTAGCAGGCCTATACCACAATAGCCCGCCTGAACCTCCAGTAATAATCTCTACATTTCCATCATTATCTATATCACCAACAGCTAGACTGTCTAAAGTATGAACTGGCGGTCTAGCATCTAATACTAACCTCGACCAAAACCTATTACGACCATTCATACCTAACTCTCCTAGGCCATCCCTATATTTGCTGTCGTAAAATCTAAAGCAATCAAGACAATATAAGGGTTTAGAAGGATAACCGGATAAGACCACACTTAAAGGACAACCTAGGTAAGATCATTCTTAACTACATTGAAGCTTTTAATCTTTATGAGATGCAAAGGGACTGGATTTCAGCATAATCTATCAGCACTAGAGCATGCACGTAAAAATAAAAAGAAGTTAAGTTACTGTCCCCAACGTTACGAAAGGTACCATAATGTTGCCTTCTCGCATATCGTGAAGATGTAGTACGTGAGAAGAGCAATATAATAGCTAGAATTGCGAAAAAGAACAATGCCAAATAATGTTAAGTATAATCTTGCCCTGTAGAAAGGATCATATAAGCTCTTAGAGTATCCGTAATGTGTTCCTTCTTCCTTTTAATAATGGTTGTCCTGTTAGAGGGAGCTAAAACACTGTGACGTTATTTTTGTCTCTGCTTTAATGGCCTATTTTGAGAACCAACCTTCTTTTTCCATTGCTTTCATTGATGCTCTGTGGCTTGGGCCGTCCCCTCTGGCTACGAAGACACCGACGTTCTCTCCGGCGATTTCGGCTATTTCTGCTACGTCTCTGTGTGTGAATCCAGGGCAGAGGAGGATTGCGTGAATGCCTTCGTCTTTGACGAGTTTTCTGCAGACTTCAACCGCTTCTTTTTGATTTTTGACAACTACTACGAATAGTTTATACTTTCCAGTATTAATTATGCATCTGTGTTTCTCAGCATCTGCGTCGGGAGCGTGTGCTAGAAAAAGGACTTTAAATGCCATACCCACCACTTCAGGACTAATTACTCTGGTACCCTGTATTTAAATTTGCACAATGCAGATTACCGTCGAGACTGCAGACGTTATATTATGTTTTATAATTGTTCGTTTCTCAATAGTTGAGGAGAGGTTTAAGATAGGCGAGAGTCAAATCTCGACTCCCATAGAGTGAACGATTTCGAGTATTTAATTTAGGATATTATGGCATACTGGAGAAGTTGGTGCGGGGGGCGGGATTTGAACCCGCGATGGGCCTACGCCCACCGGATCTTGAGTCCGGCCCCTTTGTCCTGGCTCGGGCACCCCCGCATTAGCTCAAAATATACATATCTATTG
>JAGGUS010000220.1 GCA_021158375.1 Thermoprotei archaeon | reverse complement strand
CAATAGCAAGTCTTAGTTCCGGTTATATATCTAAAGCCTTTTGAACTATCAGCCTCCTCAGGTATTACCCATTCTTCATACATTATTATGCCAGCGGAAGGGTCTACGTAATATTTCCATCGTTCGTAATAGTATTTAACGTAAACCTGAACGGTATAGTGTGCACCATTAGTAGCATATCCAGTAGTCCTAGTGATAGTAACTTTGCTACTCTTAGCTCCAACATCATCCCATGCTAGTCCCTCTGGAGGCGTTGGCGAATTGTACCATCGCCTTCTTAAGGTTTGTATATAGAGCAGAGAACCTTCATTAAATTTTGCATATACCTTAGAGTTCGATATAGAGTGTAGTTCAAGAACTGATGTCCATGCATACTCATAATCCCATTCTTCACGAACTCCACTTCCCTGTCTAGCAAGAGCAGTTGGAATGGGATTAGTTTCAAATGGTAAACCAGAACAGCTTGAAGACGTCTTAGGTATGGAAGCCCTATTTAGATTTACTGCTACCTTTTTCTCAATTGTAGGCATATTCGGAATAATGTTTAACATTACCACGCCATCATATATTTCTTTGCCATTATAATAGATCAGGGTAATGGCATAGCAGTGAGAGGGCGTAACTACTGGAATTAGGTTCTCACCTCTTCTCAATCGTAGTAGCTTTACGAATATCAGAAACTGAAGCTTTGGTTTGAACTTACCTTGATATAGTAATGTGGAAGGCAAACTAGTGAAGTTATGTACGACCATAATTAGTTTTGAAGTATCATCAACTGGCTTACCATCTAGAGTTACATCAACTATTTCAATTATTAGTTGAGAATAAGCACGACCAGTAGTTTCTAGACGTGCGAACCAGTCTTTTTCGTTAATGGTATAGTAATTAGCCGTAATTACGCCAAGTATAGTTAATGCGGTTAGTATGCTCAGTATAGGTATAGAAATAGCACGTGTCCTATGGGAATTTATTAGCACCATGATATCACCAAATATTATAGGCCTTAAGCAAAATATAAAATTTTCGTAGTTTTTACATAATTATGTCAATAAAAGAATAGAATATAACAAAATAAGCACCTATATATTTAAAAATATGAAGATAAGACACACAATATGGCATTTCTCTAACAATTGAAGCACACGGCTACTCAATAGCCATTTTAAGTTCATTTGCCTACTACTATTTTATACCATATTGTCCTCCACTTTGGCCCTATCTCGGTTGCGATTAGTTAAAATAGACTTCGATATAGTAATTAATAATGAGGCGATACGAAATAGCAGATAGGAATTACAAGATCATATTACCATTAAGAATAAGATCACAATCGATAGCTAGGTGTTATAAGTACATTGAGGCGATACAGTCATATGCAGGTAATTGGCCATCGTTAATCATTACAGGAGATCCAGAGAGGCTAAGATGGGATAGTATTTTAGAAGGCATAACGCCTTTACCTACTACGCATGGTGCATTGTGCTTTCCGGAACTCTATCTTAGTGATGAAAAGTTAGTCGAGTTCCTAAGAAGTAAGGTGAAGGGGGATATTGAAGGATACATTAACGCTATTAAAAGTGGAGAATACATACACAAAGTAATACCTTATAGCTTACTTAAGGATATTGAAAAAGAGATGGAGGAGTTAATCGCGGGCATGGATATAGAAGTATTCATACCTTTAAGGCATAATATCGAGAAAATAGATGATCTTATAGGTAGCATACCCTTTTTTGAGGAGCACGAGGTATTTAAGGCAAGTATTCCTTTGGTAAAGTCGAGGTTGGTAGAGCAGGCATTAGATAGAGCACATTACGTAGGGGAATATCTAAGGGAATTAGAGGAAATTTTTAATGAGGCTATGGAAGAGGAGCTGTATATTTTGACGCTTTGGGGATTTATTGATGCAAATACCACATTAGTTGACTTAGAGGGACAGCTCCAGAGGCTCATCAATAAGATACCTATTAAAGAGGGGGTACTTATGTTCACTAGAGTAATCCTTTAGCGATATATTCTCTGCGCATAATAAGGTACGGAAGCGGACATAAAATATGGTATTAAAGCGATCCCGACCATAGTTATTATCAATAAAGATGGAAAGATAGTCAAAGTATTTGTAGGAGTTACTGATGAGGAGACCTTTTGAGTGTTGTAGAAAAAGCTCTTGGTGAATAAAACTTGAGGGTAAGCTTAATTTTATTAGCACTTTCTTCAGGAATATTAACGTTCGCATCTCCAGATGCACTACCACTACTTCCCACATTCATAGCATATATGCTTAAAATAAAGCCAGAGGGAAACTTTAAGACGTCCCTGACTAGAGCAATAGTTATAACTTTAATTTCGTATTACGACATCTTTAACATTGCTTTCTTTGTCATTTATTACGACTATAGCATTTATGATAGTTAGAAACTTTATAAGATATATCAATCTGTCCATAGCGATCATACTTATAGTAATAGGGTTGCTATCATTAAGAGGCATTAAGATAAGCATTTATCATACGATGCCTATCAGAATGAAGAAAGCCAACTTAAAGACAAGCTTTATGGCAATAACCTATAGATTTACTTACGGAATAGTTTCAATGTCGTGTTCGTTGCCTGTTCTCCTAATGTTAATATCAGCTTCATTAAAGGCAAAATCAATGTTGGAGTTGATATTTGTGGCTTTAGCATACATTGTAGGAGTAGTAATACCCTTTACTGGAGTAGGAATAATTACAGTTATTTCGAAGAGCATGGCTATGAGTATTTCAACGCGTATCGCCAAATATGTAGATAGAGTAAGTGGTGTGCTCATTATCCTTGCGGGGATCTACATTCTTATAGATACTTTTCTATGGTGATGTAAGGGTTCACTTCTTCATGTATTTTCATAGTAAGTTTATATGAACAGTCATCGGCTCATCCTTAGAAAACCCGCTCGGGCTTCATCGGTCATCGGGCATTTAGTCAGAAGATTAACTACTAAGTAGAGATTGGATACTTACCGTATTTTAGCACAGTCTCCGTTATCACCTTATATCCTATCAATCTACGTTTTGGCGGTACGGTCTCAGTTATCCCTAATATTAAACCATCGCCAGGTGCTCCTTCTCTCAATAAATTCCTAATAAAGCGTGCTATATCATCAGGATTATAAAAGAATATTGTTTCAGGTATGTTTAACCATATTGCAATCTTTGTCCAATGCTTTCTTGCCTCTTGTAGAGATAAGTTACCATATGGAGGTGGAGTAAAACCATGTATGAAATCAAGACCTGTCTCTGGAATTAAATCCTTTAGCTTCTTGAGCCGTCCATCCATATGCGAGCCCACGATCTTACCATATTTATGCAGTATTTCTACATATTCCTGATAATATGGAATGCAGTACTTTCTAAAAAGCCTGGGATCAACTATAACTTCATCTATGTTATCGCCGAGTAGAACTATTCTTGCAGGCGATCGTGCTATGATCTTGCATATTTCTAATTTCTTCTCATGTATTAATTCCATTAGATCTTCTACTTTGTTAGGCCTTCTCTTCAATTCAAGAGCAAAGGTTTTAAAGCCCATATAATTAACTATAAGCTCCATTAAAGGAGTATATCCCAAATCAGTACACACT
>JAGGUS010000236.1 GCA_021158375.1 Thermoprotei archaeon | reverse complement strand
TAAAGATCGCATCCCTAACCGTTTGTCGTGTATACACGTTCCATTCATCAAATGCTATCTTGATCTCTTTCTTAATCTTGTACTTTCTTTTAATAGAACTTATGAGGTAATAGATCCCTCTTAATCGTCTCTCTATATCCATAGGCATGGCTACTAACTCTCGATAAGGCAATTTCCCGCTTACATATATGTGAATAGACAGGTAATCAATGTATTCTCCCGCTATCTTTATCATATCTATGTTCCACTCAGGATCTTCACAACCTACGCCTACTAATTTTATATTGGGATCTACTTTCTTCATCTCATTAGCGAATTCTATAGTCCTTCTAGCACATTCCTCGCCACTAATGCAAAAACCAACTTGCCATCTACCATAAAGCTCGTTTCCTATCCCCCATAATTTAACATTATATGGTTCAGGATGTCCATACCTCCTCCGTAACTGAGCATAATACGTGTTCTTAGTAGAATTACAGTATTCAACCCATCTTGCCGCCTCTTCAGGAGTTCCATTTCCAGCATTTACTACTATAAATGGTTCAGTACCTACTAGTCTACACCACTCAATGAATTCATCAGTTCCAAATTCATTAGGTTCTTCGGCTCCCCAAGCCATATCAAATCGTCTGGGTCTTCTATCTCTAGGGCCTATACCATCTTCCCAATGGTAAGCTGAGGCGAAATTACCTCCTGGCCACCTTACTATGGGCGGTTTTATTGCCTTAATAGCTTCTAGTACATCCTTCCTAAAGCCTTTAATGTTAGGTATTTTTGAATTTTCACCAACCCATATTCCGCCATAAATGCATCTGTCTAGATGTTCTATAAATTGACCGTAAATTCGCTTATCAAGGTGACCTAGGGAGGTTGTAGCATCAATGAATATTTCGGCCTTCAGGTGAATCACCTCTATTATAAAAGGTGCATAGTTATAATTTACATTTTCTTTTTATTACAAGCGTTATGTAGAAAATAACTCTAAAAGTAAATGATTTGTAGTGCTACTCTACTCTTTCAATGGTGAGAAATTGAGTGAATATGTTGAGGAGATAACAACGTACGATAAACTTGTAGAGTCTTTAAGGAGCTTATTTCTAGATTATACTGATAAACTTGTTCAAGAGGAGATAGGTTATGAGAAAAAGTTAAAGGAGATCCTCAACGCCATATCAAGTTTTAAGGGGAATCTTAAGGACATTGAACCATATGAACCTAAGAGTTTTGTAGTCCTAGACGGAGCCAGTGCCACTATAGATATCGAAGCGGGTTATATAGGAGCATACGCAGCGCTTGCGATAATGTTTCCAGAGATGAGGCGAATATATTACAACGATTCATACGGAATAATTCCGAACGACCCTTCACTATTAAGGAAAACGCCAGAGAGAGTTATCTTCAATAGACTGATAGATCTAGTTCGAGAGAGAAAAGTAATGGAACTAGCGTATCACATCATTAAAGACCATAGACCCGAATTAATGCTCCTTGATGGCTCTCTCCTACCGACACCTCGTACTGGACTGGAAGATAAATCAGAAGAGTTAAGTAGAGAGTATGATAAATATTCAAATTCAATATGTAGCATACATGAAGAGGCTAAAAATAGAGGAGTCCTCTTGGTAGGTTTCGTTAAGAGAGCGAGATCTAAGATATTGAAAAGAGCATCTAAAGAACTCACAATAAGTATGAAACCTGAGATTGAGAAGGCCTTTATTGATCTACCAGATATATACGATATAATCATAATGGATATATTGCTAGGACAGAATGAATATTTTCCCATGCCTCCAATAATCATTAGGCATAGTTTCTTGCATGAGATACAGGTAGCTTCAATCTTTATAAAGTCAAGAGGGGATATGACGCCTTATAGGATAGATATAGGCGGCATAGCCACTAAAGGAGATAGGTTAGATATTGATTTGATAGTAAAATCATTAGGGTTCATAAAGAATTATATGACTAGCTTAGGGATACCATTTCCTATACTTAAAGTTGATGAAGAGGTTAAGCTATCCAGGAGGCTTATAAGGGAGATATATGACGATATGAGATATCGCTATTTGAATCGTAGAAAAGGTAAAATGCTGACGATAAAGGCTATATGGGGGGAGTACTTGTAGCTGAGGTTATATATTTAGGTGAGGTAGCATTCTTATAGAGTGATAAGATGCCTGAAGAGTCGTTTGAAGTGATTGGTAGGGTCTATAGTGAGGATGGAGTTTATAAACCGGATCCCCTTACGTTTACCCTTCTCGAGGGCATTAACATATCACGAGGCGAAATAGTATGTATAAAACATCCAAGACTTAAGGAGACATACGTATTTTATCAAGTAGTTGAAGTCCCACTTAGAAGAAAAGCTAAAGACTATGAGGAGGATTTAGTGAAGACAAATAAGGTCTTTCCGGATCCTGAGCGAAATTATCCAAGAGCTCTTGCTGAGCAGATTGGGTACATTGATCCTAGCTCAAAGGAACTACGACCCCTATTAGAACATATAGAACCGTTAACTGAAGTTTACCGCCCACCAACAGAATTAGTCAAAGTCCTCTTTAAGCCTGATGAAAAAGGGATATATCTTGAAGTTGGTAAGATATATCCTCACGAGAACCTCCCGCTCTACTTAGATCTAAAAGTACTTCTGAGACAGGGGCTTTTAATTATAGGAGGGGTGGGAACAGGGAAGACAACTACTATGATAAGCATTTTGATAAGACTTCTCGAGACTTGCATGAAAAATGCGCTAAACCCGCATATACTCATAATAGATAAGGATGGAGAATACGGATGTAAGGAGCTTATCTCATTAGCCAATATGATAGCAGGTTATGAAAGAGTTGATATAAACAGTATAGTATTGAGAAAGGCATATAGCGATGCCAGCGCACTTCATAGGGAACTACTTAAACTTACAGGACTTCATCCATCTAGCACGGCTGCCAGAACTTTGAGAATGCTTTTAGAAGAGACGATGAGAACAATGAAGAGAGTAGAATTGGATGTAGACTTCGTGGAGGGCCTACTGACTAAACTTAGGCAGATACATACACGTGGCGATGTATTAAGGGAGCTCATACCTAAGCTTAAGGATCTAAAGGAGAAGTTACCTTCCATAGTTGGAGAAGGCATTTCCTCAACGGAAATAATATCCTTGCTGAAAGAGAAGACCGTAGTTCACATAGATTGTTCAAATGCCAATAGCTGGAGCGAGGTAGTACAAAAACTATCCGGACTACTAGATGCGATATATGATGAGGCGTTGAGAGATAAAAACTTTGGATGCCTTTTAGTAATAGATGAAGCACACTTCTATGTGCCCGAGAGAGGGACATTTAGTCCAGCAGGAGATGCACATAAGGATATGGAGGATGTCTTAGTAGGTAAAATAGCTACAACAGGAGCGAGAAACGGCGTAGTAGTATTCGCTACAACACAGAGGTTAAGCATAGTAAAGAAGACATTTAGCACACAAATAGGTCAAAATTTAATAGCACATAAAGTAGAGGATGTGGATTTAGAGAGACTTAAGGAGATAGCAGGGCCTACGTTAGCAGAAGTAGTTAGGATACTCCCAAGAGGCTACGCTTTAGTTAAGGCTACCGCAAACCCATTGAAGAGACCAGTAATAGTGAGAATAGAGAAGCTAGCAAGCCCATTATCAGCAATGACAACATGCTTAGATAGATGGAAAAAGGAGTAAATTAAGGGCGCTAATCAGCTACCCAGGCTAAATATACTGTAGCCCAATTCGTCCCCGCATCATAACCGTATAAGCTTTCACTGATGTGATTCTGAGTAATCTCCACTATTATCTCTATTCCTTGAGAATAATGCCTTTCTACATAAAGTTCAACACCTAACGTCATGGAGGGTATACCAGAGTAAGATACCGTGAAGAAGACCTTAGCGCCAGGAGTCCAGTAGTAACCTTTGGTACCAGCTAAAGTGAAGTGAACGCTTTCCCCAACGATACTTCCTATCCGTACGCTATTACCAGATACACTACCACAATAGCAAGTCTTAGTTCCGGTTATATATCTAAAGCCTTTTGAACTATCAGCCTCCTCAGGTATTACCCATTCTTCATACATTATTATGCCAGCGGAAGGGTCTACATAATATTTCCATCGTTCGTAATAGTATTTAACGTAAACCTGAACGGTATAGTGTGCACCATCAGTAGCATATCCAGTAGTCCTAGTGATAGTAACTTTGCTACTCTTAGCTCCAACATCATCCCATGCTAGTCCCTCTGGAGGTGTTGGCGAATTATACCATCGCCTTCTTAAGGTCTGTATATAAAGAAGAGAACCTTCATTAAATTTTGCATATACCTTAGAGTCCGATGTAGAGTGTAGTTCAAGAACTGATGTCCATGCATACTCATAATCCCATTCTTCACGAACTCCACTTCCCTGTCTAGCAAGAGCAGTTGGAACGGAAATAGTTTCAAATGGTAAACCAGAACAGCTTGAAGAAGTCTTAGGTATAGAAGCCCTATTTAGATTTACTGCTACCTTTTTCTTAATTGTAGGCATATTCGGAATAATGTTTAACATTACCACGCCATCATATATTTCTTTGCCATTATAATAGATCAGGGTAATGGCATAGCAGTGAGATGGTGTAACTACTGGAATTAGGCTCTCACCTCTTCTCAATCGTAGTAGCTTTACGAATATCAGAAACTGAAGCTTTGGTTTGAACTTACCTTGATATAGTAATGTAGAAGGCAAACTAGTGAAGTTATGTACGACCATAATTAGTTTTGAAGTATCATCAACTGGCTTACCATCTAGAGTTACATCAGCGATTTCAATTATTAGTTGAGAATAAGCACGACCAGTAGTTTCTAGACGTGCAAACCAGTCTTTTTCGTTAATGGTATAGTAATTAGCCGTAATTACGCCAAGTATAGTTAATGCGGTTAGTATGCTCAGTATAGGTATAGAAATAGCAC
>JAGGUS010000287.1 GCA_021158375.1 Thermoprotei archaeon | reverse complement strand
TTATCGAGCCCTGTCCAAGTGGAGAAATAGCCATTTTGTTTAACTATGACCTGCTTGTTGTTTACAGTTACTTGACAGCCCTTTTCGCACACACCTCTTACTATTATCATTATAGGACCATATGTGAGTACTTTATCCTCTGGGGGATCGGTCATTATAAGAGCTAGTGGTCTTTCCCTAAGGGTTATGATCTCTTTTACTATTAGCTCTCTAACCTCTAATAACTTCTCAGGATCCCTAGTATAGTCTGTAATGCTCTGAACTACCTTTCGACATAACTCTTGTGCCCTTTGTTCAAATGGTATTTTTCGTGCTGGATCTCCTAGTTTTTCTTTAACTTTCTTTATCTCTTCCTCTAAGAGTTTTAGGTATTCATAATCCTCAATACCATCACGCATAGCCTCAAACCTTAAAGAAGATAGAGGTCCCTCCCTACCAGGATAAACAATATGAGTATCGCCAGGAGGTAGATCACGCCCAAGCCCATCAAAAGGATTATCATGCCACCAATTTAGTCCCCAGTGTAGGTATCCTTTTAGGTTGTAGGCGTAGTTAATCCAATGCAAAATCCTAATCTTAATTAAGGGATAATCTAAAAACCTATTAGGATAAAGACCACGAGGGTTACAACACGTATAGAACCACATTTCATATCCCTTTTCCATTGCTTTCTTGTACTCCCTGTACCAGTCGTTAAAGTGGTGTAATGTTGGTACCCAGACTTCGAGGTAGTCTTCAAAACCAGTAGCCTCAATAGCATCAATTCTCACAAGCCTAGGGGCCCACTCATGAACCAAACCAGAAATACTCTTCCAAGAATCAATGCTATCTTCAGTAGGCTCATCACAGATGTGTATCATTGCCTTATCCAACCATCCCTTTTCCTCTAGGTGCTTTTCAAGAGTACTTAAAAGATGAGGTAATATCTTCTCGCCTGGTACTTCTATTGTTTCGCCTGAACATTTCTTAACGACTCTGAACTTTTTGAATACAACAGTTCTGCTCCCCCAGCCTTTTTCATGTTGCGCAACATGGCTTATTTCTATCCTCTTGGCTTTGCCTACGTTGAATAGAAGTTCTACATATTTATCGAATATGCTGAAGTCAAATAGAAATGTACCACTTTTATCAGAATATATTCGTATGGTATGTATGGGGACTAAAAACACATTTTGTCCGTGTTCTGCCATTAGTTTGATCCATTTTTTGAATATTTTCCAGAATTCTTCAGACCATAATTTGACCTTGTGAGCTTTAGCAATGCGCTCAACATCAAACCAATTCGTAACAAGAAGATGCTTCCTATCAGGAAGAACTATAGGATAAACTCTAACGACAAGATCAAGTGAATCGCTTCCCTCGCTAGTATTTACAATAATCTTTCCTCTATATTTGCCAGAAGGCGTATCTTTTGGAACATAAACAAGAATCCAGCAAGGTTGTGTCTCACCAGCAGGGATATCCATACCATCAACATCAAGTATAGGGTCAGGGATATCACAAGGAGCTAGCCTATCCAATTCACTAGCTGGCGTATCAGGAGTATTCTTTACGATATGGACAAAACCTACGAAGTTTACTTTTATGTTTTCTTTACGTATCGTTCCGTTATTAGATTCTAGGTCTGTTACTGAGAGCGTTACATTATGTAGGTCAATATTTGCAGTTATACCAAATAAACAACCCTCAAACTCGTTTTTAGCACATGAGATAACGACAGGCTTCCCAATACGATCTTTAGGAGGAATACTATCTCTATATATGCGTTCTAGAGGCTTAGCTGGCCATAGTAGGAAGGGCGAGGTCATGTTATCACATTTGCTAAAGGTACTATGCAGTCTGATGCTTATAAATTATGTTCATTAAGATGTTCTTCCCTCACTTCAAGACTGCGATATTTACGTGCCATTAAGCTTGCCAGCTTGAGTACTAATTTGATGCATTCATCATTAACTTCCTCAAGAGGGACAGCCTTATAGATAAACATATATCCACCGCTTCTTCTCAATACCTTTTGTCTGTTAACAAGACCAAGTGTATAGAGCCTCTGAAGAGCCTTTTGAACAGCAGATCTACTACACTTAAGGAGAGAAGCTAATTCCTTTACTGCTAATGACCCTTTAGAGAGTAGGAGCTTGTATGTATTTATTTCTAAAGGAGTAAGACGCATTATACACTGTATTATCTCAAGGGGATCGCATATAGGAACTATACGCGTGTTCTTTTCTGCACACATCCAGATTACCTATTAATATTCCTCTTAGACGCTTATTTAAGAGGAGAGCTGACATGAGCTGGATAGATGATGAAGAATTGGATCCAGAATTAAGAAGAATCCTATTAAAGAAGATGGTTAGGGTGCTCTCCGCTAAAAAAGCAGAAGCAAAAACAAAACCTACTATAATTCATATTCATAACCTTAAGGAATTGAATGAGCTACTAAGAAGAGCTAATCAAGAGAAGAAAGTAGTATTTGTTGACTTCTGGGCTCCTTGGTGTCCTCCATGTCGTCTTCTAGAACCCATATTTGAAAAAGCGGCTAAAAGCTTTTCTGAGAAAGCATATTTTGCTAAAGTAAATGTAGATGAGGCATCAGATATAGCAGAACTCTACGGAATAATGAGTATACCTACAATAATAGCGTTCTATAACAGTAAGCCTATTGATATTAGAATAGGCTATGTTCCCGAAGCATATATGATGAATTGGATTAAAAGGTTACTAAAATAGAGAGTAGAAAGCGATTATTTTAAACATTTTTCACATTATTAATTTTCATGCGACAGTTATGCTTTGCAAAGCTAACGCTTATAGGCTATAGCATTCATACATGAAATTGCTGGTGATAATATTGCCAGATAAAGAGATATTTCGTAATCCTCCAAATGAGTACAAAGGAGCTCCTTTCTGGTCTATAAATGATCGCCTCATACCAAGTGAAATTCGAAGACAAATAAGATTATTAAACGAGGGGGGCTTTGGCGGTGCTTTCTTTCATGCTAGGGAGGGGTTAGTAACTCCATATTTAAGCGATGAGTGGTTTGAAGCATTTAAGGCTGCAGTGGATGAGGCTAAAAAACATGACATGTACGTATGGATATATGATGAGCTAAGATGGCCTTCTGGTTTTGCAGGAGGGTACATAC
>JAGGUS010000122.1 GCA_021158375.1 Thermoprotei archaeon | reverse complement strand
TCTATCATCCCTCTTGCTGTAGAAAGCAATCCATATGCTACCAGGAATATTACCGTATTCATTGCTATTCCTCTTAAGGGCAATGCTCTATTTTTAGTCTTTCTGTAGTTAGGGACATTTCCTTTTAGTGTCAGACTTGGTAGTACAAGCATAATGGCTATGAGTGACATAGCATAGAAGAGCATATGCCATCCCCACCTCTCAGCGATTATTCCTCCTACAATAGGTCCCAATAATCCGCCAATGGGCCACGAGATGTTCATTAATCCGTATGTAATTCCAATTTTACTCGGCTTAGAGAGACTAGCTATAACTAGCATCCTTACTGGAATGAATATTGCGTATGCGCTCGAGTTCAAAATGAAGAATGGTATTGTCTCTCTCCAATTATCAGCATGCGCGAGCAGTATGCCTGATATACTAAGAAATATGAAACTTGAACCTATTATAATACCTGGCCTTACTTCTCCTACTATTAGACCTGATAGTAACATAAATATTAAGGAAACTCCTGAGGTCAGGGAGTAGACATAGCCTACATCAATCATAGTGGCTCCTAAGTCCATTAAATATAGAGATTGCAAACTACCTATCATGTTTAAACATATCGCTATACCAACATTAGCTATGAAGAGTATCTTTAGCTCATTACTCCTATCCATGGAGCAACCTACCTCTTAAGTGGTAAATAAATCTATAGAAGAATAAGTTCTTAAAAATATAGCTAGGTCAACAAATTTCTATGACTAATATAAAATTAATATAAACTAGTCTTATTTAATACACATTATAGTATGTTGAAAATATTCATCTCATAGGATCAAATTTTACAGTATTTTATACTCTAGTATCTCAATCTTATAATCCCATTTATCGAAGTATAAGTTCCCTCCCTTCCATTCTACTTCTCCTCTCTGATTATCTACTGGATCGGAGCGGAAATACACTTTAGGTGGATCGAACTGGACCATTATATCGCTATTAGCTATCATCCTAAAGTTATCTATATTTCCAAAGTAGAATGGCTTTCTATCCTCAGGCATGCCGCCTCCTATAGATGGATCTACGTATAACCAACCATATGGTTCGACATAGAACTGAGCCCAGTCATGAGGACTTGGACTTATTGGATTCATGTACCAGCTCGACTGCCATCTTGCCGGGACGCCGACTATCCTGCATAGTGTTATGAATAATAATGCTTGCATTCCGCAATCTCCCTTGAGATTAGTAGCCACAAATTCTGGAATGTTATCGTACAATGCATATTCGTACGGCAAGTTGTAAGTTACGTTCTTCACAATCCATTCATATATTTTCTTAGCCTTTACGTAAGGGTTCTTTTCCGTGCCCACTATGTCCTTAGCGAGCTTCTCTAGACGTGGCGTGAATACTATATGTGGTGGCTTCTCAGAAGTGTACTTAACATAGATATCACTATCCTCATCGTGAGGTAATATCTTTGATGGATCTACTCTCTTAAAGAAGGCCTTGCATGTGTACTCATATTCTACCCACACCTTTGCTCCTTCTTCTGTCATAGGTACTTCGAAATATGCTGTCCTTTGAAGAGCTTCTTCATGTGCTATATACGGCCTCTTCGGATAATATCTTACTATCCTTATATTTGATTGTAATTCGCACTTTCTAGGCACAGGTATCCAAATTCTAAGCTTTTCGCCATCTGGCACTACCCCAGGCTTCACACTTATAGTGTGCCTTACTCTGAATTTTATTGGCATCAGATAACCGTCTTTAGTCTTCGCGATTTTCTTTATGATATCCTGTTGTTCATATAATTTCTTCCTAGCCATCTCCCTTTTCTCGTCTCTTCTCTTCTTCCTTCTCTTCTCCCACTCTTTGTTCAGTTTAAAGAAGTTGAATATGAAGAACTTAAAGAAACGCATTTCTCCATCTATATTCTTACAGTCTACTTTTCTCTCGTTAATTAATTCCCTAAACTCACTCTCGCTTATATCAGGGATTTCCTCTCTAAATTTACTGAATGCCTCATCATAAGTTAAGTTGTATTCATTACGAAGCACGTATATTTTAAAGAGTTCATATTCTAATCTTCTCCTTTTGAAAAAGTCTTCTGTTCTGGTTAACATATCTTTAATAGCCTCTTCCGCGCCTTTAAGATCGCCTTTATTAATTAATTCCTTTATCTCACCTGGTATTGCTTCTTTGAGGAAAGCAACTATGCTCATGTCTCATCACTCTTCGCTTTTTAATAAAATATCAAAAGAGAATTATATATTTTAACGAATTTCTAATATCATTACTCCAAGAATGTTGGTATTTTGTTATATTCCTCCTTTACTATTTTCACGGCTAATTTTGGTTGCCTAGTCCTTGTGAATAATCCCTTTCTATTCAGTATCGCCCTACGGGCACTCTGTGGCGTCCTGAAATCTGCAAAATTCCAAATGTGCATCCCTATTACATAACCTTTCTTCTTCAACATGTGTATATATCTCTTAATGAATTCTGCTTGGTATTCCTCACTCCACATGACAGGTGGGTCATGATGAAATCCATGAATTGCTCCTGCTCCAAACTCTGTTATCAATATTGGCTTATCAGGATACATCTTATGTAGCTCATCTAATATTTTCTCTGCTTCTTCGATCCCTTTATCTAGATCCCCTGGATACTTATACCATCCCAAGTAAACGTTTACGCTTATTACGTCGACAGCTTTAAGCGCTTTATCTGCGACATTATACATTGACGCAAAGGTAACTGGCCTGGTTGGGTCTAATTCCTTTACATGGTCTACAAGCTCTTTTATGAAATCATAAGCTTCGTCAACATCACTTTTAGGCTCGTTGGCAACACTATACATTATCACTGAAGGCCTGTTCTTATGCTGTTTTATCATCTCGCTTATCATCTTTTTAACCTTCTCTATGTATTTCTTATCCTTGAAGTGCATCTCTTTGGCTCCTACCATAGGGGCTTCTAATATTACTAGAAAACCGAATTTGTCTGCTAAATCTAGATGTGCATTACTATACGGATAGTGTGTTGTCCTGAACGAGTTTACTCCTAGTTCTTTCATTAGATAGAAATCCCTTACTAGAACTGCGCCAAACAAATATTTACCAGTTATTGGGAAATCCTCATGTCTTCCAACGCCTTTTAAGAAAACTGGCTTTCCGTTTAAGTAGAGCCTTCCGTTCTTGATTTCAACCTTCCTAAAACCTATATTCTCGCATACCTCATCTATTACTTCATGTCCTGACATCAGTACAGCTTTAAGAGTATATATTTCTGGATTCTCCGGACTCCAAGCTTTCACGCCTTCAACTTTATCCTCTACATATACTTTACTGTCCTCAAGTGGCCTTACCACAGAATATACCTCATTACCTTTTTTATCTAGTAGACTAAGCCTCACGTTTAGTTCTTTCCCCCCTCTAGCCACTAGTAATACCTTAAGTAAACCTTTATGATCCGTTATAACGGTTAGATCTTCTATGTATTCTCTACTAGTAAGTTCCACGTAAACTGGC
>JAGGUS010000309.1 GCA_021158375.1 Thermoprotei archaeon | reverse complement strand
CTTTTATCCAATAATTAAAGTTCCTTATGTCATATTCAGGATGCCTCCTCCATATGTGGAAGAGTTGTTGCACTGATGTATGGTACTCTATTAAGGCATATTCCCTTACTGGCTTATTCTCAGTGATGGTAGACAATAGACTGTAACCATGGATTGTTCTCCAGTACTTTTTATCCTTTATTTGCACCATATCGAGTATTGTTGGAAGTATATCTAGAGTCTGAGAGAGCCACTTTACCTTTAATCCTTTAGGCACTACATCGGGATATCTGATTATCAATGGAACTCTTACTAACTCTTCATAAACACATAAATGATGTTCGATGTGAGGTTCGTGTTCTCCTTGTACGTCTCCATGATCTGATGTTATTATTACAATGGTCTCATCAGCTATTCCCTCCTCCTTCAAGTAGGTAAATAGTTTCCCTATCCTATCGTCAACTGTCGCCGTACAACCATCATATAATGCCTTCTCTATCTCCCATTGCCTTCTCGTCAGCTTTAATTTACCTACTCTTACATCAATACACTCTCCAGTTGACCTCAGCTTAGGTAAGTTCTTCAATTCATCCTCCGTAACATCGGGTGGTAAGAACTTACTCCTGAATGGCTCTGGTGGCCAATAAGGCCCATGCGGTTCTATAAAGTTTATGAACATGAAGAATGGTCTTTTATGATCCCATCTCCTTTTCATCCAGCTAATAGCTAAGTTAACTGTTTTTAATGACCCTCTATCTTCTTCACCTTCTCCTTTAAAGTACTCCTCCTCAACATAAAACCATTCCACTACCCTTTTCTTTCCTATCTTTCTACTTACTAAATAGAACTCCTGAAATCCCCTAGCAATTCCGCTCTTCCTACTGACCCAACCGTTATTTGAAAAGCCTACAGTCTGATAACCATTCGCACCTAATATTTCAGCCATAGTTGGAAAGTCAACCATAAGATATTCACAGTGTGCATCCGCACCATGACCCGATACATATCTTCCCGTGAATAATGAAGCATGAGAAGGTAAGGTCCATACCCCTGGCACTATATTGTTTAAGAATAATGCGCCCTCATTAGCTATCTCATCTATATTCGGAGTTGTTCTCTTGGCATAACCATAACAGGAGAGGTTATTGGCTCTCTGTGTATCCATAACTATTAGCAATATATTGGGTCTTTTCACATTCGACACCTGGTGTATTATTTTACGATCTTTTAGATAAAACATTACCTTCCTCAATGGGACTTTATCGCTTATGAGGTTATAATATCGATGTGATTGCCTATTTCATGATATTGAGCAATATAGTCATAATATAGATAATATTAATAATCATATTGAGCTATGAGTAAGCGTTTCAACGATATCACAGTAGTAATACCGACTTTAAATGAAGGAGAGGCAATAGATAAGGTACTTGACGAGTTATTAGAAGTTGGCATCCCAAAGGAGAATATACTAATAGTTGATGGAGGTAGTACTGATGGTACTGTTGAGAAGGCCCGTTCAAAGGGGATAAGAGTAGTATTACAAGAGGGGAAGGGAAAAGCAGATGCTATTAGGACTGCAATAAAGCATATAAAGACACCATTAGTTCTCCTCATGGATGGCGATTATACCTATCCCGCTCATTACATCCCTCTTCTATACGAGAAAATAAAACAAGGGTATGATCTCGTAATAGGTGCTAGGCTATTCGATAAGGAATCTCAGGGTATGATCTTTAGGTTAGGTAATAAGCTACTTACTAAATTCTTTAACATATTATTTGGAACAAACCTTAAAGACGTACTAAGTGGCATGTACATCATTCGTGCCTCTATTCTTAAGAGATTACCTTTCGAGACTAGGAGTTTTGGTATAGAGAGTGAGATAGCAGCACATATTGTTTACACTACTAATAAGATAGCGGAGGTTCCAATAAAATATAGAAAGAGGCTTGGCAAGAAGAAACTCAAAGTATGGCATGGATTTCTCATAGTAAGAGAGATGGTCAGGCTTACATTGCGCTATAATCCAACTTTCTTCATATTCGCGATGAGCTCTCTCTTACTTATACTAGGTCTAGCAATAGGTGTTCATGCATTGTACTGTTACCTCTTCTTAGGAGTAACTAATTACATTGAGGGCCTAGTCGCCATAATGTTTACACTAGTAGGCTTTCAATCGCTACTATTAGCTATACTCTCGCTTTACCTGAAGAGGATGGAATATAGGTTAATGAGGATGTTTCAGAAGTAGATATCTATCTTTAAGAACGTTTATATAATCCCACTAATTTCGCATAGGCCATTACATGCCCTCTTATCGATCTCAATAAATCCTCGATTGATGCACCAGAACCTAAATTAACTTTAGTATCTAAGGCTAAAAGTAGGAAGACATATCGATGAGCTTTACCTGGAGGTGGACAAGGACCTCCATATCCTATCTTCCCAAAATCATTCATGCCTTGAAGTCCATAAGGCGTGTTGCCTTTTTTCATTATGTTCTCCGGAAGCGAAGTTATATTTGCAGGTATGTTATAGAGCAACCAATGATAGAATATCCCTCTAGGCGCATCAGGATCATATACTATGAGGACATATGAGACAACACCTTTAGGAGCGCCATACCATTTTAAAGGTGGTGATATATTCTCTCCATCACATGTGTACTTCTTAGGGATGTACGTACCATTATCGAAGGCATTACTAGTCAAGGTAAAACGTACTTGAACACCCCTTATTATCAGCTCTACATTCCTAGCTCCTTGATGCGTAGTCATTAAATATAGGCCTATAGCTGATGCTATAACCAATGATGTTAAGATTACGATAAGTCCGCGCCTCATGTTTTCCCGTACTTATTATTAATAATCCCAATATATACCTTTAGTATGTAGCTCGAAGATGTCTTGAAACATAGTCGCTTGGAGGGTTGAGTTAATGAAGAAACTAGAAATTTACGGATTAGAACTTCCCTTCATAGAAAAATCTTTCGATTTAGCGGAGGGTATAATAAATGCGGTTAGAGAAATAGGTATAGATATAGATAATGGTGATGTCATCGTAGTGACTTCTAAGATAATGCTTAAGTCTAAAGGCTTATTAATAGACCTAAAAAGTATAAAACCTAGCTTAAAGGCCAAAATAATCAATAAACTTACAGGAAAGGATCCAATAGAAACAGAAATAATCCTTAGAAATAGTGAAAAGGTGTATGCCATCATTCCTACAGGGTTCCTAAAAGAGCACTTAGATAAGATAAGTAAGGATGTGAAATCTGCAGAAGAAGCTCTTCGATCAGTAAAAGCCTTAATGATAGTTAAGATGAAAAATGGAATAATAGCATCTGATGCAGGACTAGATTATTCTAACGTACCACCTGGCTATGCAATAGTCGCCAATCATGATTTCGATCATATGGCAAAAGAGCTCAGGAATAGAATAAAGTCCATCTGTGGAAAGGACGTGGCAGTAATTGTAGCGGATACAGAAGTCTTTCTCTCGAATGGAAAAGTAGGATCTATAGACATAGCAGTAGGATCATCGGGTATAGATCCATTAGCTAGAGAGTTTGGTGAAAGAGATTTATATGGCAGGCCAAAATTCGGCGGAATGGATATTTTAGTAGATGAGATATG
>JAGGUS010000040.1 GCA_021158375.1 Thermoprotei archaeon | reverse complement strand
TGAAATAGACCTCTCAAGTCTCCAAAGTGCTGAAGTGAATGGTATTAGTAAGAGCACAAGCGATATAAGACTTAGCCCAAATTCGAGATACGAGATAAGAATTATAACCGCTAGGGGGAATGTCTTCACGTATACGTTTAACACGTGAGTCTAACTTAGGATCCTGGAGAGTTTCCTCTTTAAGTCATCTAGGTCTCTATATACTAAAGTGAGCCAATTGCTTCTCTTGAGGTTGGGTAGGCCTTGTGATGATTCTTCGGGCACGACATAAACTACTTTAGCATCTTTTATGTCAACCGCCTTGGCGAACGTAGTGAACATGTCACGGACTAATTCATCTCCTTTCTTGTCTTCTGGACAGACGAATACTATTTTCTCGTCGCCGTTGCTCATGACTAGGTCGAAAGTGTGTACTACGCCGCTTTCACCCTTTATGCTCTGCGTTGTTTTCCTAAGTCCTTGTTTCGTTAGCACGTTGCTTATCGTATTTATTACTAGCTTCTGCTTATACTCCGTAATTTCGCGCTCCTTAATGTAATACTCGCTTACCTCGATATAATCTGCTTCTAGAGGCGTAAATATGGTATGGCATGAATTACATTCATGTTTGATCTCAGGTTCAGTTATCCTGCTATTGCAATCTAGGCAAAGGAAGAACTCATTAAATTCATCTCGTCTGACTAATTCACTCTCCTTTAATTCCTTATGACAGTTAGGACATACTAATTTACTATTGGACTTAAAGCTAACGAAAGCATCTGTATAACCACAATCTATATGAGTGACTAGATAGGTTTTCTCTAAGTTAAAGGAACCACAATTAGGACAGTAATATCTAGTTTTTATATCTAATGCTCCGCAGTTAGGACAGGCAATCGCGCGATCTATTACTTTCTTCTCAAGTAGACCTCTCTCCCTTAAGGCCTCGAGGATCATACAGGAGGGTGCTGTTACTTTTAGTTTTTCAAGGACGTCATCTATGGCAGGATATGTAATGCCATGAGGAGTGAGAACTGGCTTTATTACTGTTACATGCTTCTCGAGTATATACGTGAGAACCCTCTCTATTACGTGATTCAGCTCAGAGTTCTCCGTGATCCCAACCTCTTTACTCAATGCAAGCTTCATGAAATATCACCATTTCTTATACCTTTTCTCGTTTGTCTAAGCAGTCGTACTGAAGGCAATGTCCATATATACGAATCACTTTGTATACCCACGTATGTTCACATATGTAATCTCTCCTATATTAGCATTATCTTTGGGTAATGTTTGGTCATATTAGCTTACTTAATTTACTGATTATCCAAACGTAAATTTGTAATAGTCCCTAATATACATATTACTTCAGATCTTCATTAAAATTGTGCTCTAATGATAATGTTGAAGTTGAGCTTTGCGTTAGTACCAAAAATTAGATTTTGTACTAATCTAGTAATTTTACTAGTAATGCAGGGATGACTACTTCATACGTTTTTGGATCAAGAACGTATATCCTTCCATCTTTTACTTCCTTATTGAACTTCTTTACGACCCTGCTTCGCCTATCGGTTATTACTAATAAGTAGCCTGCTTCCTTAAGTCTCCTAGCCAACTTAGTATAGTTCGTCCTTTTATGCCCAGCCTCTACTTCAATTATAACGCTTTTACCATTTCTCTCATTTATGACCATGACATCACATTTTCTTCGTTTGCTTTTTCCTACAATAGGGACACTATAGCCTAGATTGGATGCTATATAGGCAGTCTTCCTTACGATCTCCGAATGTAAGCTCATTTCTTCCAGCTTACTCTCCATAGATAATCCTCCTAATCCTTCTATAATGCAATTTATATTACGCGTATCCAATACATGCCTTAGGCGATAGTAAGGCATTATTAGGATATTATCCTGAAGATATTTAAGGTGATAGAGTGAAGGCTGCAGTGATAAAGAGCCCTTATGAAGTAGAAATAGTTGAAAAAGGTCTACCTGAAATAAAAGAAGGAGAGGCGCTCGTATCCGTAAAGATGTGCGGGATATGCGGTTCGGATCTTCATGTATATAGAGGAAAACATCCCTTTGTAAAGGAACCAAGAGTTCCTGGGCATGAGTTTTCTGGTGTAGTAGCTGAAGGAGATATTTACAGTAGGGGGGAAGCAGTAACTGTAGAGCCTCTAATTCCGTGCGGCAAATGTGATCTGTGCATAAGAGGCGAATATAATGTATGTAGAGACCTTAAGGTAATAGGGATACATGTAGATGGAGCGATGGCTGAGTACGTAAAGGTTCCTGAGGATAGAATATACAGATTGCCTAAGGGGGTGAGCTTTAAGGAGGGCGCTCTAATAGAACCTCTTGCCGTGGCTGTACATATTGTTAGAAGAGCTAAGGTTAGTTTAAATGACGATGTACTCATACTTGGAGCGGGGCCTATAGGTCTTTTGGTACTTCAAGTAGCTAAGTTACTAGGTGTTAAGAGAATTTTCATAACAGATGTAGTAGATTATAGGCTAGATCTCGCAGAGAAATTAGGAGCTGACTATACGATAAATGCTTCAGTAGATAACGTCGAAGAAGTAGTCTACAAAGCTACGAATGGGTTAGGAGTTGATATAGCCATAGAGGTGGCTGGTGCACCGAACACGCCTCTTCAAGCAGTGAAGCTTACCAAGCCTCATGGACGAGTAGTCATAGTCGGTTTCTTTGAAGAACCGAGAGTTCCTATGGATATGACTGAGATTGTAGCAAAGGAATTAGAGATAGTTGGTTCAAGGGTATATTGGCACGATTTTAAAACAGCTATAGATTTAGTGGCTAGACGAGTTATTAATGTAAAGAGAATTGTGACGCATAGCTTTCCGTTAGAGGACGTTGCTAAAGCGTTCGAAGTAGCCGATAAAAAGCTAT
>JAGGUS010000199.1 GCA_021158375.1 Thermoprotei archaeon | reverse complement strand
GAAAAGCCAGAGGTCTTTTTCAGGGACATAAAGCCTTACATCGGCAAAGAGTACTGGAATACCACCGCCGATATACTTCAATATCTGCATCGTAATAGCGCCGAGCGAATCAGCCTCTGTAGCACATACAAACGGCTCCTTAGAGCCGTTCCAATCGTAAGGATCATTCATGAGCATTTCTGCAACATCAGTTATTACGATGTGTTCTGTAAACTCCCTCTGTCCTTTTATTCCACAGAAATCGAATCCATATTCTTCATTTACTTTTTTCATGGCTAGGTACAGCCTTATCTGCGCTTTTAGCTTCTCAGGAGTTAACATTTTACCATCATATTTTATTCTATCTCCAAGCATATCGCTTAGCCATTTGAATCCCCTTTCCACTTCCTCATCACTCACATTTTCCATCTCCTTTTCAAGGAGCAATTGATCTATTTGATACACCGTGATACCTAAGGTCTTCTGAATGGGTACTAAGTGGAAATAACCGGTTTCCATTCCCATAGAGTGCCCGCCGTACATTCCATAAACCTGTCCCCTAAGGGATGCAAAAGCCTCAGCAGCCATGATCCAGTCTATGATTTTCTTTTGAACAGACGGATCTTCTATGTCACCTATCACTCTATGTGTTCTTAATCCGCTTTGCCTTAAAGCACCATCAGTAGCTAGAAGGCCGACATTACCAGGATACTCGCCTTCGTTATTAGAGACGTTAAGTATAGGCTTATCTTTGCCTACTATATTGACAAGAGGCCATACTAAATAGGGATAGTCCCATATGTAGTATTGTATGATAAGTATTCCTATCTTGTTCTTAACAAAATATTCACCTACCTCTTTTGAATCCTTTATTGATGATATGACCTTAGGTGCTACTATGACCTCAGGAACATTACCTCCTTTATATCTAACTCCTTTTCTTATGATATCCGCAAGCCTATGCATACGTTCCATACATGCATCTTCAAGCCTTTCCATAACGCTCTTTCGCTCATCACCAAGCATGGCTATACCTATATTCACAAGACGCATCTAACACCCCCTACTATAGAGTATTGTGAATACCATATTTAGCGCTTCATATTCTAGTCAGCACGAGATAGTCAATTATAGAATTCCCTTACAAAGAGCTTGCGAAAGTATAGGACAGATAAGGTTTTAAACAGTTCAAGAAATATATAATATGATGGTGATTTAAGTGAGTATTCCATATGTTAGAGGAAGTTTGAAGAACATCGATACCGATGGAGACGGTATTGCAGATTCTCTTCAGTTTAAGTTGCAAAATAATCTAGGAACAGGTTCAGTGTACATTTCAAATCTACGTATACTTGTAGATGGAAAAGATTATACGGAGAGTACCACGTTCAAAATAGGAGATAAAGCACCTAGACCTGCTACGAACTTAGGTTATGTTTACTCGAATTATGGTGATGAGATTTTAGTTGAAGTGAAGCATAAAGGTGAGATAAAGCCTGGAAAGCATAGGATCGTGATATCAGTACAGAGCGATATGGGGCCTTACACCATTTCGTTTGAAGATACTACATGAAAATCCCTTTTTGTCTTTTTAGAATTAGTTATCCAACATGTAGAGCAACCTTATGGATAATGTTAACTCTTGTGTATTCATTTGGATTTATGAATTTATTCATTAGCTTGAACTAGCGCTTATTACGAGTATACATGATTTTGATCTATCCTGAATACGTTTTAAGGATCAATAAGATGCTTACCTGAATCATGAAGAGGTCATCATATAAGCCTTTTAGTTGCTCGATGAGAAGGACCTCTAATAGCTTGTAGATTACTAATGCATATGCATTGTTTATCTGCAAAATGGAGATATTGACGATATTATGAGCAAAGAGGAGATGAGAGGGGACTGGTCTTGAGTGATATCAATTAATATTCAGATTAGATCCAAGATCTTAACTACTCAGTCCTAAGCGTTATTAATTTAAATTTTATAAACTCATCATGGAATATACGCTTAATGGTGAGTACATGAGCATGGATATTCCTAAACTTGAGTCTTTCATATTTGAAAAGATGTCTAAAACAAAGTTGCCAGGGTTGAGCATAGCGATAGTTAAGGACGATGAAGTGATATACTCAAGGGGGTTTGGCTTTCGAGATGTGGAGAACGGGCTTCATGCTACACCCAATACCATATACGGCATAGGATCTGTAACAAAATCATTTACATGCCTAGCGATAATGCAGTTAGTAGAGAAAGGGCTTCTATCATTAGAGGATCCTATTTATAAGTATGTTGATGTAAACATAAAGCCTTTTAATGAAGAGATTAAGGTTTGGCATCTTATGACCCATTCCTCAGGTATACCTGCTCTCGCTTATGCGGAAGCATTAATAAGATCAATAGTAGGAGATGATGCAACATGGGTTCCAATAGCAAGCCCAGAGGATATAATATCGTTCATAAAAGGAGCTGAAAATTGGGTTGAGAGCCGACCAGGGGAGCGCTTCTTCTATTTAAATGAGGGTTACGTAATACTCGGTAAGATTATAGAAAAAGTGAGTGGTAAGCGATACGTAGACTATGTTAAGGAGAAAATATTAGTGCCTTTAGAAATGAATAGAAGCTACTTCTTAAAGGAGGAACTTGATAAAGACCCTGAGGTCGCTAAACCATACGTTATTACGAAAGATGGCAAGAGGATTAAGAGCACCTATCCTTATGGTATTACAGCAGATGGAGGACTATTCAGTAACGTACTTGATCTTACCCACTATATCCTGATGTATCTTAATAGAGGAACATATAGAGGCGAGGAAATATTATCTAAGGGAAGCATCGAAGAGATGGAAAAGGGCCGGATAGATGTGCCATTTCGTTTTGTAGGAGGTGAGAAGTACGGTTATGGATGGTTAATAGTACCTGATTTCCTAGGATACAAGCTCGTATGTCATAGTGGCTCGATATTAGTGTCGACTGCCTATGTAGGTTATATACCTGAAGTTAAGATAGGAGTCGCGTTGTTATCTAATGGTAGCGGTTATCCGCTATCGTACATAGGTGTGTATGCTTTAGCGCTAGCCTTAGGTAAAGATCCCGAGAGGGAGTTGCCATTTATACGCAATGATAGGATCTTAGATAAACTAACCGGAACATATGAGACATATAGGGGTACTGTAAAGGCAAGAGTAGTTAGGAGAGGAGATATGCTTTATATAGAGATGGGAGGCAAGTACACGGCGACGTCAGTACCTTTAGTACCAAAAGAGCTCTCTGAAGACGTAGCCCATTTCATAGTACCCAGACTTACTGGGCCGCTAGAAGTAGAGTTTAGAGTAAAGGATCACGAGATAATACTGATATATGAGCGCTATAAGTTCAAGAAGTTAAGTGCTTAAGTGATGCACTTTTCCTCTTAACTAAATTTTCAAACCATTTAGCTACTTCGTTATATGCTATATCGTACTTCTCTGCACGTGGTATTATATTGAATTCCTTTAAAGGTTTGACATATTTCACTACATCATTTACCCTTAAGTCATAAAATCTACCCACAGAGGCCATAACATTTATAGCTTCAGCATATTTTTCTCCATCATAAACGTATACCTTGCCTGGCGAGACTGCAATCACGTAGTCTACATCTAATGATAGAGGAGTAGGGGTGGCTGCGTTATTAAAGGACTCTATCACTACGTTCTCATATTCCGCGTATACCTTTTTTAAGCAGGTATCAGCAACATTTCCAGCTCTCTCTAATAAGAACTTATAAACTTCTCTTAGGTTTGTAAATTTTGGTCTAGGTATAAGCCTTCTTCTCAACATATCAATAGTATGCCTTATAGTAGGTGGTACGTCTTTAACTACATCTTCACAGATATAATGTTCTGAAACTACATCATTTCCCTGACAATTAGACACTCTCATTAATACGACATTAAATGGCTTTTCAATTTCTCCATTGGATATATACGGATCTTTGGGAGAGATTAATAAGTCTACTGGGTTAAGGAGCGGTAGCATATCCGTCATGCCTAGAAGATTCGCTATCTTATAGGCATCTTCACCGACCAAAATGCCTAGTTTTAAACTGTAAGACACTGTAACATATTGATGCCATATACTATGACCCGCGACAGGCTTAACGCCAATGAAGTTGTACTTTCTCAACTGTTTAAGTAAACTTAACACTAGGCTTGTTTTACCCGAATCATACTCAAGAAATCCAACAACGAGGAGTTTCATATTGAAGTCCCAATTACAGAGAAAATACGTGCTAGGAAATAACTTTTATTCAATAATGATCAACTAGTTAGGACGTAGACTACAAAGTAAATAAAAGACGTCCTGAAAGCTACCTGCTCTTGTGCTAATTCGTTCCAGTAGATAATCTATAAAGGAGTAATGCCGCCATTGTCTTCATATCACCGATTCCTCCTTCCTTGATGTAGTTAAGATATTCTTCAATAGACATGATCTTCGTCCTAATTATTTCTCCAACTTCTCGTTTAGCACCTATATATGTAAGCCCTCTAGCTACATATATGTGCATAAATTCATCACTATAGCCAGGAGTCATGAAGGCTGATGCTATTTTACTTATTTCTGATGCCCTGTAGCCCGTCTCTTCTTCTAGTTCTCTTAATGCAGCATCTTCAGGATTTTCTCCTTTTTCAACTCTACCAGCAGGAAGTTCTATTATCCATCCTTTTACTGGAGCGCGCCACTGCTCTATGAATACTATTTTCTCGTCATTAAGTACTGGTACTACGACTACAGCTTGGCCAAAAGATACGACGTCTTTATCAAAAACGAGGTCTTTATATTTTACAATCCTTTTGTAGAGCGTAACTCTCTTACCTTTGCAGAGAAGTTCATCTCTTATTATAATAGGCTCCACCATATTCAGCACCATAGAGAAATCATAATTGCGTACTAACTATAAAATCCTTCCTGATTACGTAGTGTACAGTAATACGATAAGCACGAAATAACTTTATGAATTGACACCCCCGTTATTACGCTGTACTTTGGAATATAGAAATCCATCAGGATAGCATTTGCTTATTCTTTAATAAGGTCTCTACGTACATCCATAACCAAGCGATATCGAATCATAATTAGTTTATCTCACAATAATACTCGTAAATTTTATTTAATAATATGTTGATGGAAGATTTGATGAAGTTTGAAGATTTAAAAGGAACATTCTTCGTCGTTGCGCATCGTGGTGCTAGTGGTTATGAGCCAGAGAATACTGTAAGAGCTGTAAAGAAGGCTATCGAAATAGGAGCTGATGCTGTAGAGGTAGATGTTCGTTTAACGAAAGATGGCTATCCCATTATAATGCATGATGATACTGTTGATAGAACAACTAATGGAACTGGAAAAGTATCAGAGCTAACCCTTAATGAGATAAGGAAACTAGATGCTGGCAAAGGGGAGAAAGTTCCATTACTCGAAGAAGTATTAGATGTAGTGAGGAATAAGGCGTTATTAGTTATAGAAATTAAGGTACCAGAAGCCGCAATTCCCTCTTTAGAATTGGTCGAGAAAAAGAATATGATAGATGAAGTTATCTTCGTATCTTTTAGTGCAGAATCGCTAGAAATTATTAAGAGTAGAAATCCCTCAGCGCATATAGGGTTAATATATACGAAACCTTCAGATAGTATAGTTCTGGCGAAGAGGATAGGATGTGAAGTTGTGCTTCCATTTTACAGGTTAGCAACAGAGCGTGCAGTAGCTTTTGCTCACAGATTAAAGATGCTAGTAATTGCATGGACTGTTGATGATTTAAAGACAGCTAAGCTCCTTAAAAGGAGAGGTGTTGATGGAATAGCTTCTAATTATCCGGATAGGATAATTTGTCTTCGAGATCAAAATGCATGAAGATATTATGCTTTAAAACTTGTATCGCATTTCTTTTTATGAGGATAGCGGAGGATAGATAAAATTGTATATATGTGGAATTGATGGAGGAGGATCTAAAACTTCATGTTTAATTGCTAATGAGAGAGGGGAGGTAGTAGGATTCGGTATATCAGGCCCTTCCAATATAACTACAGTTGGCATTGATACTTGCGTTAAGAATATATTAAAGGCGTTTAAAGAGGCATCTAAGGGAGCTATTAGTAGAGCTGATTTCATGTGTATTGCACTAGCAGGTGCAGGAAGTAAGAGAAGGCAAAGGCTTATTCGGAATGCTTTAAGTAAGTTGAACATCGCCAGAAAAATAGATGTAATCCCTGATGTATGTGCTATCTTACATACAGCTATATCTAGTAATGAAGGAATAGTTGTCATAGCCGGAACTGGCTCCATAGTAATAGGAATAGTTGGTTCGATAATGTATAGGGCGGGTGGATGGGGATATTTAGTAGATGACGAGGGAAGTGCTTTTCACATTGGACGAGAAGCAATACGCTTAGCCCTTAAGATGTATGATGGAAGATTAAGTAAGACAAGATTGATGAGTAAGGTATTAGAGCATTTTAATGTAAGTAATATGGAGGAGTTAGTCGATCTGATAGCCCTTCGTAAGGTGGGAGTAAAGGAAATAGCATCATTAGCACCTAAAAT
>JAGGUS010000294.1 GCA_021158375.1 Thermoprotei archaeon | reverse complement strand
TTCTTCATGAATTTCCATTAAAGAGTATGTAACCGCTTTGACCTCTGTTTTAGATGGATGCTTTTTGGGATCAAATCTCTCTCCCCAAGCTCTTCCCTTTAATAAGTAATGGTCATTCCTTTTCTCTATCTTTACTTTAAACTTTGAGAAGACCAAGCCCTCTGAATCGAAGAGTACCAATAAATTCTCAAGCCAGCTATATAGGAGTGCCTCTAAGTCTTCTTCTTTAATGTTTACCTCTCGCACTATATTCGGTGTAATTTTGTCTACATCTGTCATTACATTAAACATAGCCTTAGCTGCATTCTCGAATGCCTCATCTAGACTTTTACCATAAGCTTTAATGTACACATCTGCAGTATGGTCGAGATATTCGAATTCTTTTTCTTTCCTCTCATTACTAACCATATCGATCCCTCTCAAGTAATCCTCTTCTCAACCGATAAAGCCCTTCTAAATTACTTATTCGCTTCTCTTATACTTTAGCTTTTTAAATTTACCTTCTCGTGACAATTTATTCCTCGCTTAGCTAATGAAAGAGTACACTAAAAATAATGATTATGTTAGGTATTATGTATTTAAGTTTAAATAAATCTAGTACCTCTATTTAAAATGGAGAAGTGACGTGATAAGGCGTGCTTTATCTGTAGCTTTACAGTCAATATTGATAATAACGCTTCTAATAAGTTTCATGAGAATGCCGCATATTATACCAGCGAAGGTTAGGCTTTGCGGGAACTGGGCTAAGTTTACGTTCCAAGTACTTACTCAGCAAGGTGATCCTATAAGAAACGTTAAAGTTATATTCGCTATAGCTAATGAAACTCATAACTTCTTCTTAGCTAAAACGCCTTCAATTCTCATGTTAAATAATACTGGTTGGCTGGTCTCTCTTAATAACACTCCCATAGAAATATGGTGTCCAGAAGGTGCTATCTATCAACCCGCAACATATAACTTATCGCTATTCTTAATAGATGAAAAAGGAGGACATACTTTCTACAGGCTTTTACTTGAACTTAAAGGACTGAAATGGATCGATATATTGAGCCTTAATGGTACTTCTATAACAAGCGAAATGGTATTCCTTATCTTTCAAATACGAACTATTGACGGCGAACTATTTAGTGGCGGTAGGCTAGACGGAGTTAAAGTCAAGGTGTTTGAGCGAGTTAATAATGAATATGTCCCTATATGGGAGAGCAATGTTAATGCAAGCGCGTGTACTAAACCTCTTGCACTAACCATAAAGGAGGCGACCAGTATGCGATTAAGATATTGGTCTCCTAATAAAGCTGGGTATTTAAATTACATGTTAAACGACACTCTACTAAATATCCAAGTATGGTGGCATGACATAAAAATCTACGAGAGCACTTGTAGCTCCGCTAAAATATTCAATTTAACAGGTTTAGATCCTATTAAGTTGCGCTGTAGAGGAGAGCAAACCATAAGTAAGGACGTAGATTCTAAAATAAATCAAAATAATGCGGTTACCCTTACGGAACAAGCAGCTGTCGATCGCTTCTTAAAGAAAAGCGTTGATAGTACTGCTCACATCTTCATTCCTTACTGGATAGCACATAAAGCTGTATCGATCAGAATGATCACGTGAATTTTATGGCGCCGGGGGCGGGATTTGAACCCGCGCGCCCTCAAAGGGCACCGGCTTTCTAGCCCCTTGGAGGTTTCGATCTCGAGGCCGGCGCCTTAGTCCTGGCTCGGCCACCCCGGCCTAAGTTATAGACCTCAAGAATAAGTATTGATATATGGAAGTGATAAATTTTATTCTAATAAATATACGGGGTTCTTATCAGTAGAGAGCCTTCCCCTACGTTTAATGTCTTCTCTTATAAACTTAGGGAGGTGAAATAGCATTTCGTGAATTATCTCATCGTAGAACTTGAGCCTCTTTATGAGTCCTCTTTCTCTCATTCTTGTTACGAGTTCTTTGCGTGTCAATGAAGTGGGATCATACTTCTTAGAACCTAATACAAATCCCCATAGTGAACTAAAACATGATACCCAGACATGATATACTCTAGCTATGGGGAAGACATCCGCCACAGTCTTGTATATGGATGCTACGATATCCGGTGTATGTATTATGGAAGTCGCCTGGGTAACGAAAAGCCCGTCTTCCTTTAAAGCATTAAATACTAACTGGTAAAACTCTCTAGTATATAGGAAGACGGATGGCGTATCCTTTATAGGATCGGTTAAATCGACTATTATTACGTCGTACTCATTCCTATGTTTGCTGAGAAATTCTCTACCATCCGCTATGCATAATTTTGAACGAGGATCTTCAAAAGATCCTTGATGCAGTTCTGGGAGGTACTTTTTGCATAGTTCTATTACATCGGGATCTAAATCGACCATCACTGCTTCATTTACTGTATTATGCTTTAGCACTTCCCTTAATGTAGCACCTTCTCCACCGCCAATTATTAGTATTCTTTTAGGATTTGGATGCGCTATCATTACTGGATGAACCAGCGATTCGTGATATACCCACTCACCATTTACTGAAGACTGGAGCTTACCATCTATAAATAACGTTTTGCCAAAATCGGGTATCTCTACTATATCAACTTCTTGATATTTCGTTCGTGTGGAACATAGAATTCTTTTTATGAAGTACACTAACTTGAAATGCGGCGTTACAGTCTCCATTATTGTACGCCAGCTAAGGCCATCATTATTGGCGCTGCTTTCTTCCTCCGACATCTACTCCCCTCCTAACCTCCAAGACAGAAACATGTGATGGATTTAGTTTTTCCTTAAGGAATTCGTAAGCCTTCCATGGATCTGCAGTACTTCCACATGTGAATATATCTACAGCTGCATATCCATATTCGGGCCAAGTATGTATTGATATATGCGATTCCTTAATGACGACTACTCCACTGACTCCCTGAGGTTTAAATTTGAAGAACGTATCCGTCACTACTTGAGAGCCGCTTCTATTTGCTGCTTCAATAAGCACCTTTTTAAGTAACTCTAAATCGTCAAGTACCTCCTGCGGGCAGCCCATGAATTCAGCTATTATGTGCCTACCTAACTCACGTGCCTCCTTCATAGCTCCCGCCCCCGGCCGTTTTTCGCACATATCTATACAATCAAAGATTTAAGCTTATCTCGCTTAGGATTACTAAGAGATGAATAAGATGAGCTTGATCTATGTATATTAAATATTTGACTTAAGTGAGTGCTATGGTTAGGCTAGTTGGTATTGACCTCGCTGGTTCGCCCAAGAGGCCTACAGGTATATCCTATGTAAACCTGCCATGTAGAACGATACGGACACGAATAGCGTATACGGATTATGAAATAGTTAAAATAACTGTTACACCTAAACCTAAGATCGTCGCTATAGATGCACCGCTGACTATGCCTCGTAATGGATATTTACGGGAGGTAGATAGACTCATGCATAAGCTTGGTCTTCCTGTGCTTCCTCCTATGTTTCCTGGTATGCGCATGTTAACTATCAGAGGAGTTAGGCTAAGGAATTTCCTTAGTGAAATAGGCATTCACGTAATTGAGGTACATCCAAGATCCACATTGAAAATACTACTCAAGAAGTTTAAGTTAAGTGACCTAGGAGAGCTTATAAATTTCTTGGGCTTCCTTATTGAGAATGGAAAACGTTTAACAAAGGACGAACAAGATGCTATCTTAGCAATGATCACTGCGTTTCTGTACTATAAGGGCGATTATCGTGAGGTTAGAGCCCCTGATGGAGTGCTCATAATTCCTAGGTGATAATACTTGGTGATAAAAGCATCCGAGTATAGTGCTGAAATAAGAGTAATAAAATATTTAACGCCAGATGTAGTAGCTGATGCTAGTGTAGATGGCTTTAGGAAGTATTTCTTGGATAGATTAAACAGGTTAAGAAGTATAATAGTATTACGTAGTGATATGAGGGATGCGATAAGTATAGCAGAAGCTAAATACATGAAAGATCATGTTAAAGTAGTGGGTCTTGTATACGAAAAAAGAAACCTCAGTAAGAATGTAATCTTACTTAAACTTGAAGATGAAAGTGGAATGGTAGATGTTGTTATCACGTCATCTTCTAAGGCTTTTAAGTTAGCTAAGGAAGTGCTTTTAGATTCCTGTATAGGTGTCGAAGGTAATTTTAGAAATGGCCGTATATATGCTGAAAGCATAATACTACCCGACGTAATTCCACCGCCTAAGCCAAAAGACTTGCCCGATATTGGTATCGCTTTCCTTTCCGATCTTCATGTTGGTAGTAGCCTATTTCTAGAGAAGTCACTTCTTCAGTTTATTAAGTGGTTAAGGGGCGAGCTAAATATAGGGCATGATTTAGCCGAATCCATAAAATACGTAATAATAGCTGGAGACCTAGTAGATGGTGTCGGTATATATCCCGGCCAGGATAAAGAGCTTAAAATATGTTCTCTTCATGCTCAATATGAATCGCTATCTAAGCTACTTGCAATGCTTCCCGATCACATAGAGGTAATAGTAATCCCTGGAAACCATGACGCTACTACACATGCAGTACCTTATGTTCCGCTCTTTAAGGAGTATGCCGAACCCCTATACGAGCTTCCTAATGTGCACATTTTTGGAGACCCACTTCTCATCGAAATACACGGCATTAAGATTCTAGTAACCCATGGAAGAAGCCTAGATGACATAATCTCTTCAGTACCTGGTGCATCATTCTCATGTAATGGTGTTCTTAAGGCCATGCAATGTATGGTTCGATTAAGACATCTAGCGCCCATATATGGTGGTAAGACGCCGTTACTTCCCTTAGATAAGGATCTCCTAGTAATAGATACTGTCCCCCATATAATACATATGGGCCATGTACATGTATATGGCATTGGAAAGTATAAAGGTGTTATTCTTATGAATACCGGAACATGGCAAGAACAAACTGCCTATCAAAAGACTATGGGTATTGTTCCGACCACAGGCATAGTAGGGATAATTAAACTCAAGGATATGAGCGTCAAGGTGATGAAGTTTTAATCTCTAATACATTGCTTAATCCCTTAGCTATTATGTTTGCAACTCTTAATGGTTCTGGTCTTTTTCCCCATAATGTTAAGGAGTCTATGATCTCCAAAGCCCGTTCCTTATCTATTCCCACTAACTCTACATAGAGTGTTACGCCGTCACGCCAATTGTAAACAGCGATTGGCTCCCCTAGCTTCTTCACTATGTTCCATCGAATCTGCCAGTCCTTAAAATGCTTTACTAACGCATTATATATTGCCTTATTGTTGGGCTTCTTCCTAGAAACTATTATCACAGGGACATCCAGCTCATTAAAAATTCTAAAAGGATCTAGTATGTTGAATCCTGCAAACGTAATTCCCCCCGAAATTAGACAATCAACAGATTTATATGACCTTAAGATCTCTATAGTCTTATCTGTAACGTCCATGCCATCCACTGTTATAGTTTTTATCTGTACGTCTATTATCCTTATGTTATCCATTAATACTGCTACGAAAAGACACTTCTTAGAGACCCTTGGTATGAAACTACCATCCTCTATACCTACTGTCCTCATCTCCCATTATACCCCTTAACGCTATGTTACTCTGAGCTAATCCCTCTTTTAAACTCCTATCACTTATAGCTAATGTTATTCGCCTAGTTCTACC
>JAGGUS010000283.1 GCA_021158375.1 Thermoprotei archaeon | reverse complement strand
GATGGTAGGACATTTGCTGAGATGAGCCTAGATGAAAAGAACAGGATTTCGCATAGAGGTAAAGCTTTTAGGTCTCTTGCTAAATGGTTAACTGGACATAAGGTGATTCCATGAGGAAGAGGAAGAAGAAGGGTAAATCACATTCAACAAGACCAGCGCGAGAAGGGCCGCCTCCATGGGTTAAATATACTCCTGAGGAAGTTGAGCAGTTAGTAATAGATCTCGCAAGAAAGGGTTATCCACCATCAATGATAGGAATAATACTTAGGGATCAACATGGAATACCATTAGTAAAGCAAATAACAGGTAAAAAGATCTGTCAGATATTAGAGGAACATGGCTTAGCTCCGGAGATACCTGAGGATTTAGCAAACCTCATTAGGAGAGCTATACGCGTTAGAAGACATCTTGAGGAACATCCAAAAGACTATCACTCAAAGAGAGGATTAATGCTTATCGAATCAAAAATTCATAGGTTGGTTAAATACTACAAGAGAGTAGGCAAGTTACCACCAGGTTGGGAGTATAAGCCCGAGAAAATATCCATTTTAGGCTAAGGAAACATGGAGATTCCAAGAAGTTTACAAGAGCGTATGGAAAGCGCGCTAGTATCTCTGATAGATTATTCTAAGAGCAGAAAGCCGGCTCTGGTAGTATCACATTATGATGCTGATGGCTTGACGGCGGCGGCCATATTAATGAATATCCTTAAGCAATTGGGAATTCCTTTTCACGTAAAGATATTAACTCAGCTAGATGAGAATAGAGCCTCGCTTATACTGAAGAACTATCACAATTACCATTTCGTTGTATTCTTAGATATGGGCAGTTCAGAGCTACCGGTAATAAGGAGTTACGCTAAAGGGAAGACCGTACTAATTATAGACCATCATAAACCAAGTAAGAGTAAAGTCACTGATGAGGAAATAATCGAAGTTAATCCAAGGAGATTTGGTATAGATGGGGATAGAGAGATCTCAAGCTCAGGGCTTACATATCTACTTGCAAGACAACTAGATTCTAACAACGTAAGATTAGCACCATTAGCTATAGTTGGAGCATTAGGAGATTTACAGGATAAAGGTGATAAAGGAAGACTTTTAGGTCTCAACTTGCAGATAGCTAGAGAAGGTATAGAGCATGGGTTTATCAGGGAGGAAATAAGCCTTAGGGTATTTGGTTTAAGATCACGCCCCCTAGTTGAATGCCTTGCCAAAACATTCGATCCATATATACCAGGTCTAAGTGGTAATAAGATGGCATGTTACAAGTTCTTAAAAAATATAGGAATTGAGCCTGAGGATAATGGCGTTTTAAGAATGTTTTCATCACTATCTAGGGATGAAGTTAGGTTATTAGTAACTAATCTAGTCAAATACATGCTTGAGGCAGGGCTCTCAAGCCGTGAAGCAGAGAAAATAGTGGGGTATGTATACTTATTGTTAAGAGAGGATCCTCAAACATCATTATACGACGCTAGGGAGTATAGTGCCTTACTCAATGCCTGCGGACGTATGGGGAAAGTAAGCATAGGGCTTGCATTATGTCTAGGTGATAGAAACGAAGCATTAAAGGAAGCTATTAAAATATGGGAAGAGTACAGAGCAAAACTCGCTCACTATTTACAGTTAGTAGCTAGAGGAGATATAGTGGAAGAATATAAGGAGCTCTATGTCATAAGAGGCGACATAGTCGGCCTTGAGGAGCGTATATCAGGGGCTATAGCGTCTATTACTACAACCATATTGAAGAGTGCTAAACCGATTTTAGTATTCGCATTATCAGAGAAGGAAGGATATGTTAAGGTCTCCATGAGGATTCCTAAAGAAGTAGAGAAGAAGATAGATGTAGGCCATATATTAAGCGAGACTTCAAAGATAGTAGGGGGTAGTGGTGGGGGACATAAAGTTGCTGGCGGTGCAAACATACCAATTGAGAAGCTAAATGAGTTCGTGAAAATGCTTAGAGATCGTCTATCAGAGGAGATCATATAATGAGAGATGAGGCAATTGAAATAGAGATAGCTTTAAGCAATGATATAGATATGAGTATGCTATTCGCGCCGTTCAGGATAGATAAAATATCAGGTGTGCAAATAAGTATAAACAAAGTTAAAGAATATGCCATATTGCACTTCAAAATTTCGAATTTAAGGAATATCGAAAAAATTCTTGACATCCTAGACATTATATTAGAGATAGCTTCTAGATATTATAGAAGGAAAGAAAAGAATTTAAAGGATTTATAATGTACTACTAGAGAAGGTATGATACGATGTCGCACAGACGTGTATCAGCTAGAGATAAATGGTCAAGGAAAAGGTGGTTTACAGTATATGCGCCACCAGCTTTTGGATTGAAAGAGGTAGCTACTATACCTGCATTTGATGCAAAACAATTAATCAATAGAACCGTTGAGGTTACGCTTTATGATCTCGTCGGAGATATATCTCAACTACATATAAAACTCAAGTTTCAGATAAAACATGTAGAAGGTGATAAAGCCTTTACACAATTTAAAGGATTCGAACTAGCCAGGGACTATATACGCAGTATTGTGCGAAGGGGAAGTACGAAAATAGAAGGATTCTTTAACGTTGAAACTAAAGATGGAGCTCAATTAAGAGTCGCAACGTTAGCCTTAACTATGAAGAGATGTAAGACCTCCCAAGAGAAAGCAATACGTAAGATAATGGGGGAAGTTGTGGTATCAAGAGCAAGCCAACTAAACTTCGATGAATTTATAAGAGAGGCAGTATTAGGTAAAATAGCATCAGAGATATTTAACAGAGCCAGAAAGATATATCCCTTAAGAAGAGCGGAAGTAGAGAAAGTCAAGGTCTTACAGCCGCCACCAGTTGATTTAGCGGAAATAGTTAAGAAGACATTAGCAGAGACGCCCGCAACATGAGATATGAAGAGCAATTCTACCGTAAAGTTAAGTTAATAGAGCTAAATGTAGTTAGGAAGAGCTTTAGAAAGGCTAGTCTTAGAGTGGCTTTATGCTATCCAAATGTCTACAGAGTGGGGATGTCCTCTCTCGCAATACACATAATATACTCATTGCTAAACTCATACAAGGATGTCCTCTGCGAGAGATGCTTCTTTACGGGAAGGAAAATAGAACCACGTACCATAGAGGGGAACAGAAGTCTTCGTGAGTTTGATATTATTCTTTTCAGTATCTCATACGAAAAAGACATTATTAATATCATAACAATGTTGAAGAACGCAGGGATACCTCCATTGAGAAGAACACGTGAAGACAGAGGGTACCCTATAATTGGCGCAGGCGGCGTTGTAGTAATGGAAAATCCGGTAGTATTAGAAGAATTCATGGATATATTGTTCATTGGAGAAGCGGAAGCTATCTTACCTAAGGTAATAGATGTACTAATTAGTAACATCGATAAAAAGAGGGCATTAGAGGATCTTATAGAGATAGAGGGAGTTTATATACCTAAGTATGCCGATCATTATAAGGAAGTGAGGAGATCTTTAGCATTAAATCTAGATTCTACACCATATCCCGTAAGACAAGTAATGTTCATAAAAGGGCCGAGCGAATTAACGCCGATATACGGAAGGGCCTACTTAATGGAGATATCAAGGGGATGCCCTTATTGGTGTAGGTTCTGTCTTTTAGGGTATTTATGTAAACCATATAGGATAAGAAGCTTGAACAGAGTAATGGACATATTATCACAAGGCATGTCAATGGTAAGACCTAGTGGGATAAAGAAGGTTGTGCTCATATCATCAGCAATAGGAAATTATCCAAAGCTTGAAGAATTACTCTTCTGGCTTGTCAAAGATCAAAAGTTAAGGATATCAATACCATCAATGCGCATTGATAAAATAACATATGAGATGGCAGAACTGATTCGCTTAGGAGGACAGAGGACGATAACATTCGCTCCTGAAACGGGGTCAAAGAGGATAATGAACATGATAGGGAAAGGCATAACCTTTGATGATATTATCGAAGTAGCTAAGATCTGTAGGAAAGTGGGCTTTAATAATGTAAAGCTTTACTTCATTATTGGCTTTCCAAGCGAAAAGGAGGAAGATATACGAGCCATAGCCGAGCTTATTAAGAGGATAATAGAAGTCGGCTACTCAATGAGAGAAGCAGTAAGGGTTACCGTAACTCCACTTATACCTAAGCCGCATACACCATTTCAATGGTTACCTATGGATGATATAAAGTCTATTGAGAAGAAGATAAAACTATTAAGAGGATTATTAGGTAATGATTCTAGGATCAGACTATCCATTTATAACATAAACGACGCGTTAATTCAAGCAATAATTAGCAAAGGAGATAAGAATTTAAGTAAAGCACTCCTAAAAGTAGAAGATTTAGGCGGAGATATGAGAGCCTGGAAGAGTGTAATAAGGAGTATGGGGCTTGAGAGATATGCATATAGGCGAATATCATTGGACGAGAAACTACCATGGGATATCGTAAATACTGGAATTCCTAAATACGCCTTAAAGAGGCTATACGAGCTATCCGTAAGTGAATTATCTGGATAGTTTACTCCTTCGGTAATATTTCCTAAAATAATATCCCGGTTCTTTATGTTCTCCAAAGCTTTTCAGACCTTTCTCTCGTAGTTGTTTCCTCAATAGATCGGCATAATTCTTAGTTATTTCACCGCGTCGCTCCATATAGCTTATAACTTCCTCAGCTTCCTCAACTGTATTACAACGACGTATGAAAGAAATTACATCAGGATTACGTAGCTCATCGTATTCTTCGCTATTCCTACTCCATCTAACACCACCTATTCTATATGTCATAACACCATCTTCTATCTCTTTTGCAAGGTGAGGAAATTTCCTTTTAAATTCATCCCAGCTCATGTAATTCATCGTTCACACCTTATCTCTTTTAAATTACCGCCCATTTTCATTCTTAATATATTAATGGCCTTAATTAAGGCTTCTTCAGGAGTTCCAATCCCATTAGCACTTGCAGCGGAAGCATGACCTCCACCGCTTCCAGATATTTCCCTACCAAGATCCATCATTATATCCTTACCCAAATGTAAGCCTGTAGTTTCAAGAAATCTTTTAGTACAACGAGCACATATCCTTACTAAGCCCTTTTTACCTCCAGCTACTATTGCTAGATCAGCTCCTAATTCTACAAGGGCTCTTGCTGCAGATGCCTCATATGAGCTTACGTGTGAAATTACCACTAGTAAAGGCTCTTTTAGCTCTACTTTATAGAGCTTTAATCGAGCAGCAGCTTTTAACTTAGCTATCCTCTCATCTATTTTGATCTCTTTTTTAAATAGATTTAGAAGTGAGCTATAATCGACTTCATCGTAGATTTCGCTCATTATTCTGAAGACTTCTTTATCGGTTATTATAAACCGTCTAGTATCGTATAGAATTGCTACAGCAATTGCCTCCAAATCCTCTTTAGCAAGCGATATACCAGTAGCTTTCGCTAATAAGTAGATAAGTTCTCCCGTAGAGCATGCATTAGGGGCAATTAATGAGTATCTAGCGATCTTCGTTATTTCGGGATGGGGGGCATGATGATCAATTATGAATAATTTTCCTTCATATTTTGAGCGTATTATCTCCTTTAATTCTTTTGATGTTTGGTCTAATGTTGATACGTCTACTAAGCACAAAGCATCGTTATTCTCTATATCCATGATACCGGAGACCACATCTAGTTTACCATATATTTTAATTGCGGCACGCCTAGCTATTTCAGATATATCAGAGGGCGCATATACCTTAGACTCTATACCTTTTGTTTTAAGTATATTTCTTAGAACGTAAGCACTAAGTAAAGAATCGGGGTCAGCATTATGATGACAGATAAGGCCTATCTTACGAAATTTAGACATCTCATTAAGAAATTCTCCAAAGTCTAGATTGAATGTTGAATTTTTTAAGTTCTTTTTTAGCAAATTTGATCCCCTCCTCTAAGGCTTGATAAACGAGTTCAGTTACATCTTGATTTATGAAGGGTTTTATCTCTAACGTTATGTTGACGTCTATACTATATGTTGTGTTCCCTATGTGATCTCCGCTCAGACGAACGGATATGAAGTATACATTTTCAAGACCTACTTTTTCACATATGTTGTTGGATATTAAATCTGCTAACCTCTCCAATACTTTAGAGAGTATATTATTAGGAATTTTCTTACTTGTCTTGAAATGTTATAGTCCTATGCACCTTCACCACCTCCTGCTCCACTAAGTTCCTTCTGTACTTTCTTCCTTAGGTCATCAAATTGCTTTCTTAATAAATTTTCTTGGCGCTGTAAAGTCTTTATGTGGAGCTCTACGGTTTCCTTTGCTTCTTGTAGCTCTTCAAGGGCCTTTTGTTTGGTCGTCTTAATTAGTATGTTACCGACATTCTTGAATATAGTAACGTCATCAGGAGCTTGATTAAGTTCATTAATTGCATTTTCTATTTCTTTAAGCTGAATTTCATACTGCTGTCTCCTTAGTACTACATTATTTAGCATCTCTTGGATCTGACTAAGTCTCTCCAAATCACTACGTACATGGGGAGGTAGCCTATCAAGAGGTACCGACAACATTATCACCTAGATTTTGTTTTATTTAGGAGATATATATTTTAACTCTTACCTAGCCTCTTTAATAACTCTATAGCAGTACATAACATCCGTATATGCGATGTTATCATTGCTCTTAAAGTTGAGAATTTAGAGGAGTACATGTTGATCACTAATACATCATCTTTGAACATTACGATCATTTTCCCCTCTGGTTGACTACTAGCTTCTGGAAGAAGTGCTCTAAGTAGCGTCTTGCCTAGTTCTTTATCTCTCAATATGATCTTCGCGGAGAATGTAGTCATGGTATCACCTTTCGCACCCTTAGTATTGGGCCGATTGTTTTACCAGATTTACCATTAATGAATATTATTTTAGCTAGATCCATCTTAGAAGGTGATATCCACATTATGGTATCGGCCATACCCTTAAGCAACTCTACAGACTCTGCTTCTATGTATGGAAGGTCAAAGAGATTAGCTAGGTTCTCACAAAGAAATCTTATATCTTCATACGTATTTTCATATGTTGCAATAATGCAGCTACTGACTCTAGAAGGGAGATCTGAATTTGGAATTTCTCTAATAAGTTTAATTCCACTAAACAATATTTTAAAAGAAAGTTCCTCGTAAGTGAAGGATTTTACTTCAAAGAACCGGAATCTCGCTGGATTGCCCTTCATAGAATCAACTATCATCATTAAATTAACACCTAAAGATTGGGCTAGTACCGCTAAATCGTCAAGTGACTGCTTTCCTCGGGTGATTCTTATGCCACCGGGTAATACCTTAATTAAATCCTTTACAAAAGAGCGTAACCTTCTTCCAGGTCGTCTACAAGTTGTAATTATAAAACGCCTCATTTTATCGCTTTATCTTAAGTTCGCCCATTTCAAATGTCTTACCAAGTATCGTTCTCGGTACATATGCACCTCCAGTAAAGATCGCACCACATTTCCTACACTGCCATATTCCGAATGCAATTCTCTTCAATTTACCAGGGGTTCTGCAGAATGGACAACGTGTACTCTTGTCTCTCATCTTACGCTCTATCAACGCTACTTTTTTCCTAAGCGTTGAGCCATATCTGGCGCCGTATCTTCCAGCTGGTCCTACTACTTTTGTCCTTCCCATCTATTGTCAACCCCCACTATCTTCCGCTTCGGACTCTAATTTTTCTTTCGCCTCTTCCTTAACTACCCAGACTACATCTTTAAGATCTGGTAATGGAGGTAATGCGTCCCTTATGCCCTTTGCCACTTCTTCAGCAATATCTATTGCTTTATATATCTCATCTAACGTTAAAGATCCGCCTATGCCTTTCTGTATTGCACATATCTGTCCCTTCTCGTTTACTGTTAGAGTTAATCTACAGTCCATTATTTTCTCTTCCTCAAGACTTGGGTCTACTATTAATGTGTCGTTTATTTTCGCTATTGTAACTGAAACGGGTCTATCCCTTACTGGAAGAGGTACCCATTCATCTAGTACTTCTACGTTGTTTTCACCTACAACCTTAACTTTGGGAACCTTTGCATTAAGTAACGCTGCGATGGTAGCTAGACTTGAACAGTCTATCATATTTCCATCATGATTTAAGACGTATACGTCTACATATATTACCCATACTCGCTTTCCAGGAATTATAGCAAGATCCTCTAATGAAATTGCTTGCGAGCTTCTTATCCCTCGGTCTATCACTCTGGCAACCTCTATTGCGTTCTCATCAGGAGGCCCGGGTTCAAATGATGGAGAAGCTAAAGGTAAGAACTCAGCATTGACTATCAGAACTCCTTCATTTGGCGTATCAGAGAAGGGGGTACCTATCTCAGCTTTAACACCTGCTATTGATATGGTATTTCCAAGCTTCACTATAGCAGACCCTTCAGCCTTTTGTATTACGCCAGTTTCTACCGTAATAGGCCTAACTTCAGTAAGCCTTCGCTCATCTAGTCTAATACCCTTTCTGAGCAATGAGATTATTTTCGATCTGTCTAAACTTGATATGATTTCTTCACTTCTTGCCATATTCTTCCTCCACTTCTTTCTTTAATTCAATATACTTCTTCTTAAGAGCTTCCCTTTGAACCTCGTAGATTTTCATGATGCCCTTTTTAGCCAATTCAAGAGCTTTCTTTACCTCTTCAGGTGTATACACACCATCCGCCTGAAGTAATGTTATTTGACCAAGACTAGGCATCATGGCCACTGGCATATCACCTTCACCATACTTGTCTTCTATATCACAAAGATCAAGGACTATCTGACCTTCTACTTTGCCTACTGCAATAGCTGCTACAAGATCCCTCATTGGAATTCCGGCATCCGCTAATGCTACAGAAGCAGCGGTTATTCCAGCAGTTCGTGTCCCGCCATCCGCTTGAAGCACTTCTATGAATAAATCTATCTCTGTTCTAGGGAAATACTCCAAGAAGAGAGCAGGTTCTAGCGCTTCTCTGATAACTTTGGAGAGTTCGATCTCGCGTCTTGAAGGAGCAGGGGACTTCCTCTCAGTAACAGAGAAGGGAACCATATGATACCTGCAGTATAGTACAGCACGGTCTGGTAGCGCAAGATGTTTCGGATGGAGTTCTTTAGGGCCATATACTGCAGCAATTATTTTATTCCTCCCAAGTTCAATGTATGCTGAGCCATCGGCGTTTTTTAATACGCCAACTTCTATCTTCACAGGTCTTAGCTCATCTGGGCGTCTACCATCTACTCTTCTCCCTTCCTCATCAATAAGTTTTGGAGGACGCTGTTCCTTCCTTATGGAGATCCTAGAGCTACTCACTTAACCTTACCTCCTCAAGCATCTTCTTTATTCTATTCGTAAGACCACTTATATGTGCTTCCCTCTCAATCTTCTTTATTATCCTTACTGTGAATTCCTCAGCCTTAGGATTCTTCGAATATACCCATATACGCCCGTTTTTGCCTACTACTATTTCAACATTAAGTTTGCTCTTTATTAGGGAGATCATAGATCCTTTACGTCCTATTATTCGAGGAACTTTACTTGGATTTATCTCAACAACCACACCTTTATCTATCCTTCCACATCCAGCTTCCTTAACTGTAAGAAGCGGATCTCTTGTCCTATCGAAAGTAAGTACTTTGGCAATTATGTAATCACCAACATCGAAGTACTTCCTTAAATCTTCCTTAGTTACATCAATTGGCTTCAGAAAGGCATCGCTTGCTTGAAGTATTGCAGTATATGGAGAAGCTATGTCAACTTGCCAAGACGTAACTCCAACGTTTATTATTTTGCCTATTACTAGATCTCCAGGAGAGGGAACATAGGTTCGTTTTAATGGTATTACATTTATAGTATTGTTCTTTAATTCAGCTAATCCTACTACAGTTGAGTATATATTTTGTCCCACATTAAATACATTATTTCCGGGTTTATATGGCCCTTTAGCTAAAAGTTGTCCTGGTACTACTATCTCCCTTTGAGAGAAATATAGTACCATGGAGAATCCTCCTCCTAAATGCTTTTGAGAAGACGTACTTCACCTTCGCCTTTTGTTAGGCTATTTACTTTTTCTATAAGGGTTGGCTGAAGGCCAGCGGGTATTTCTAGCTCGGCTATCCAGGTACCATCGGGAAGCCAGCTTTCGCGTTTTATTTCGCCCATTTTATATAATACATTATATGCTTTACCTACGTATTGGGCAGGGATTTTAACAGCCATTAAGGCTTTTGCTACTTTTATTGGTATTATGCGCCTTAAGGCCTTTATTATCTCCATGGCTTGCTCTTCTACACTCTTAAAGGGGTCAATAGACACCTTAGCTTCGTTCATTGCGTTCTCAATTCGCGTAGGGGGAATAGGAGAATTGGTTCTTGGATCGATACAGTTTCTAGAAATAAACATGATTACTTGTTTTCTTTTCTCCTCAATCATTTTTCTTCGTTGCTCTGCAGTAAGAAGTAGTTCACCATCCTTTAATATTTTCTCAGCTACTTTATGTATATCAGTAGTCCCAAAGACCCTTCTCAATTCATCTTCCGAGGCCCTAAGACCTTTCTTAGAATCCCTATATACCATATCATAAACTAAGACCTTAGTGATGTCCTTCATTTTTCCTTCTTTAAACTTAAGCGCTTCGTCAGGGTAGACTACTATCTCAAAACGCTCTCCATGTGAAACATATCTAGCGATAGTGAACTTCCCTTTTTCACTCATTATCTATGACCTCCGATACTTCTCTATTAATTTTGCAATCTCGTCTTGTGTTAACTTTCTAAAGCGCTTTGTCTTAACGTCAGCAATACCTGCTTCTACCTTCTCAGGACTTATTCCTTTCTCTATAACTTTATCCATTATCTTGAGAGCCAACATTATTGCATTATCAAGAGTCATATTTCTATCATATTCCTTTTCGAGTATATCTCTAGCAGTCTGCTCACCTGAGCCTATAGCATGGGCATAGTACTTTCTATAGGCTCCAGAAGGATCTGTTCCAAAGAGTTCTGGCCCCTTGAAGTCTACCCCACCTATTATAAATGCTACGCCAAATGGCCTTACACCGCCATGCTGAGTGTACATCTGCTTTATATCACAGATTGCCTTAACTAAAGACTCAACGCTTATAGGCTCATCATAAGTTATCCGGTTTATCTGAGCTTCAAGTCTTGCTCTGTCTATGAGAACTCGTGCATCGGATGGTAATCCAGAGAATACTAGACCTATATGTTCGTCTATTTGGTATATTTTGTCCACTGGCTCCATAAGTCTAGTAAACTCCCTTCGCTCAGCCATTAGTATGATACCTTCTTTTACTCTGATACCAATTGCAGTAAGCCCTTTTCTTACAGCCTCGTTAGCATACTCTACTTGAAATAACCTGCCATCAGGTGAGAATATAGTGATTGCTCTCTTACGGCCACTCTTAAGAGTGGCTATCGTAGCCCATACTTGGAGGGAACATTCATGTCGCCTCCGTTAATCCTCTTAATCACCTCCACTTTATTTGAACTTAACTCAGTATTTCAGGTAATTATTCGGGTATATATAAACATAAGCATCCCTATTTTGCTTTCGCTCTAAAGATATCTAAGGCATTTCTCATATAGAATAAGCTTAAAATTCGATTATAAGGAAATTTCAATATTGCATGAAGAGAATAATAACGTTGCTTACAGATTTTGGAATAAAAGATCCGTACGTAGCCCAGATGAAAGGAGTCATACTTTCAATAAATGCAGAGGCGCAGATAATAGATATTTCTCACGAGGTATCTAAACATAATATACATGAAGCAGCCTTCATCCTTCTATCAACTTATAGTAAATTCCCAAAGAGGAGCATACATGTAGTGGTCGTAGACCCTGGAGTCGGAACAAGAAGGAGAGCCATAGTAGTAGAGACTAGGAGGTATCTCTTCGTAGGTCCCGATAACGGTGTTTTAAGCTTAGCAGTAGATGATGATGGAGTGGTAAGGGCATATGAGATAAGGAACCCCTTATTTTTAAGATCGCACATCTCAAGTACTTTTCACGGTCGTGATATATTCGCTCCAGTTGCAGCATATCTATCTCTAGGAATACCACCTGAGTATGTAGGACCTGAGATCGACTTTAGGATGATAAAGAGAACCGCAGAACCTAAAGCATTCATTATAAATGATAAAACATTTAGAGCTTGTGTGATATATATTGACAATTTTGGAAACGTCATTACGAATATAAAGGCTGATATGATCCCTAGAGGAGTGCGCAATATTACGATAAAGTTTAAAGATAAAGAGCTAACTATACCGTTTAAAAGAGCCTATAATGACGTGCCTAAGGGAGAGGTCCTTTCTCTTATAGATAGTTTCAATTATCTTGAGGTTGCGGTAAATCAAGGTAATGCCGCTAAGCGCTTAGGATTAACTGTAGGCGATTCTATAGTTATTGAGCTTTCTTAGGTTCTTCATACACTATGACGGTGTTTATTTGCACGATATCTTCAGTG
>JAGGUS010000198.1 GCA_021158375.1 Thermoprotei archaeon | reverse complement strand
AGTAGGCTTGAGGAGTTGGGTATTAAGCCTATGGGTAGGAGGAGGTTTAGGACTATAGAAGGTAGGGTTAATGAACGTGATATTGGTGAAGCTGTTATCGAGTGCCTTGGCGAGAGGGCTACGTGTATAGTCGTCTTTGCTGGGGATAGTGATGTTGAGGTTCTTGGGGTGACGGCGCTTGAGAATTTAGCCCTTGAGGTGGATCCAGTAACTAAACAGCTCAGGAAGGCGGAAGCAGTATTAGCTTTGTAGGGTGAGCGATATTATTCGACTAGAAATTCACTAAATTCCTTAAGTTACGTGAAGAGGATCAATGGTAAAGGCTCCCTAAGCACCGCTACCGCCTCCACTTGGTGTTACATACACGAGTACATCTCCGCCTACAAGTAATGGCATTATCACCAAGAACTCCATTGAATCTGTCAAGTAGCTCTTTAGATACAGAGCCTAGTGCTCCACGATATTTGCGGAGTGCTCTTCTCCTCTCTTCAACTTTTACGATCTTTACTGCTAGTTCGAGGGAGAGAGTGCCCTCGAACCAACCTCTAGAATGTGTACATCATAACTCCCGAAGACAGTTACTAGCGTTAGTAGAGGTAGTAGTAGTGGAGGTCGTTTTCCTCATCTTAGCTTGGTTTCTCCAAGCAGCTTATCCTAGTGGTTATGGGCGGTACTCTAAGGTTTTCATGATTATGCTCGGCTTATTGGGGATTCTCGCCCACAAGAGGTCTCAAGAATACGGATTGAGACCTAAGAGCTTCCGATTTAGCTTGAAGTGGAGCGTCTACATAGCAACGCCCTTTATAATAGTCTCCCTTGCGATCCTCATGCTAGCCCTAATGGGCGGTCTCTCTTTACCGAAGCCCGTTGAGTTGGTTAATGATTTGGTATGGTATTTTATATTTGTAGGCTTTGCTGAAGAGTTGTTCTTCAGGGGCTATATCCAATCTAGGTTAAACGAAGTATTCATTAAGAAGTATGGGAAGTTTCTTGGGGTTAAGTATGAGTGGTCTCAGGGGACTTTGGTTACGGCAATTTTCTTCTTTGGGCTTCCGCATCTGCTTACGGGGATTAACCCATTTATGGGTAAGTATAGAATTGATTCATTTACTGTGTTCATGACGGGATCAGCTATTTTCATGGGTCTTGTATTGGGAGTGGTTAGAGAGAAGACAGGATTTATATTGGTACCGACAGTTCTTCATGGCTTTATGGACTTTATAGCACTTGCTCTCGGTAAGGTCGTAGGATTGGCTATCTCAAATATTGCGACAGGTATAGTGCTTTTCATTTTCTTCGCTATGCTCTTTGAGGAGCTTCTAAAGGAGTCCGTCTAAAAATGTTTTGGATAAAATAACCCTCTATACATATGTTGGTGCTTGGAATTTAGACTGTGTAGTTCTTTTAGATTCTTCTTATTCAATCGTTTCTTTATCTCTTCAATAGTATTCAACACACTCCATGGTTTCTCATTTTGTCATAGTATATTCTCAATAAGGTTGGAGTTATTGTGGAGGGTTTATGATGCTTCCAATGAACAATATGGTATAGCTCTTAGGCTCTACTAACAGGAAGATAAATGGTCTATCTATCTTTACCATAGGATATTCTAATAGTTCTGCTGAAAATGTTAGCGTTACTGCAGTGGTTGCGGCTGCCTCAGTTCCAGCAAGATCAACCTTAACCCTAGCCCTATGCAAGACATCACGTACATACAAAATTTTCTGTCCACCTTCAACCATTAGGCTAAGATCAGCCTTTTGGGGATGAAAAACACTCCTAATACCCAACTCTTGCAAGGCTTCCTTTAAACTTAGAATACCACTATCTACATCATATTTCGGAAGATAGAGATTAACAGTTACCCGCTTTGAGGAGAAAAGCCTATCAAGTATACCTAAAAGCTCATCCTTATCAAGACCTTGAATAAAATCAACCAAATTACCATTATTAGGCATTATTACTACGAACTTCACATCAGTCCCCTTATAGTCTAGAGATAAAGCAGTATAATTACGCTCCTTGAGTAGATGCACCTTCATAATACCTCTTAAGTAACGTACTCTAACAACTTTATCGTTTGTATGAAAATCGCCTAGAGCAACTTCTTCGAAGGCTCTTGTCCAGTTCGCCTTAAAGTATATGGTATTTATCAGCACAATCCTAGTCATGTAGTCTATACTCCCAGGATCAACTATTTTGTCTATAAACTTATGCGTCTTGTCATACACCCACTTGTTAATTCTTTTAGCCGCGCCTAGAGGGTCGTGCTTGAAATCAGCGTATAAGACCTCGGCTAAATAGTTTTCCTTTAGGGAATCAACATAACTCTTATTTACAGGAAAACCTTCCTGTATCCATATGCTGTTAGCAATATCTAGCTTGGCTGGCTCACTAACATCTAGAAGGACTTTTAGCATATCATTAAACCAATTACGAGCTTCATCAAGTGATGAGAGGTGAAGGGCACTTAATAATTCTGTTCTAGTATTACTATCTGACCCCTCAGTAAGCATTAATAAGGCTGCATAAACACTGAGAGGGGAGATAGCAATGTTCTTTTCACCTAACTCGATCCTTTCGGCAAGATCTAATGAGAACATTAAGTAGGAGTCTAAAGCCTTAGCATAAACTGTACTATAATGTCTATACATTAGAAGGACTAATCCCCAAGTCAAGTTGAGAAGTACTATGATTAACACAATTATTAACCACTTTCGTGAAATATTCCTTAAAGCTCTTATCATAGATCTCCAAGCCACATTAGAAATTGAGGAATGCTAAATATATAAAGTTAACACATTTTTGAGTGTGCTCTTATAATTTAAGATCATAAATGAACTCCCTAAGTCATTAGAAGAGTTTGAGCGCTTTGGCTAGTAAGAGGGTAGTTGTTGATGCCTCTCTCATCATAGATCTATATACAGCACCTGATGATATGAGGGCTTCTATAGCCGAGGAGGTATTGTCATGGATTACCACGGGCCTTGTAGAAGCTTATGCTCCTAAATTACTAATGGTCGAAGTGCTTGGCGTTCTAGCTCGTTATCTCTCTGATGAGGATCTCGAACTCGTCATGTCGTCCTTTCCTCCGATAAAACTAATACCAGAGGAAGTATTCTATGATGAAGCTGTTAGGATAGCACGGAGTACAGGATCGCGTGTTGCAGACGCGTATTATATTGCTGTAGCATCAATAATTAATGGAATACTGTTAACGAACGATAGGCGACAGAAGCAAAATGCTAGGAAAGTAGGTATAGAGACGTATTATCTAATAGAAGAGAAAGAAGTAGCTAAGCAAAGCATACTGTTATCCCATAATCAACATGAGGAACATAAGTAATGACAACACCTATAAACGCATAGTGTTTATATCTATGCTTGTCATAGCATTCAAACACAAGTCGCTCACATCATCTTGGTACGATTAATTTATCTATGTTCGGTAAGATTGTGGGTGGTGTTTTAAGCCTTGTCTAAGATTATTAGGGTAAGGTGTGAAAAGGTATATTAAAGCCTTTAGAGCCATTAGATCTTGAAGAAGGTGAGGAGATCCTAGTTATAATAGAAAGCTTGAGATATCTATGTTCCTAGATAAGATCTATTCTCGTTAGGGAGCTTAAGTTGGATCTTGATGTTGTGATAGATGCTTGCTTAGAGTTGGCTGATATGTATCTTATTCTAAGGAGGAGGCTTGAATATATGAAGAAGAAAATGGTTATTGAGGGAGTTAAGATCTGTATAGGTGGAGAGTTACTGGGTATCATAATTGTCTTATGGACTACATTCGCTTAACGGGCACTAAATATATATCTCTAATGAGTATATGTATATATGGTGAATGTATATATGGGCTCTGTAGGGATTTATCTACGGGTTGATAAGAGGTTACTTGAGAGGTTTAGTAAGGTAGCTGAGCTTCTAGGTATGAACAGGAGTGAGGCTATTAGGAGGGCTATGGAGATGTTTATAACCGTTAACGAGAAGGAGTCTATGACCTCAAGAATGAGGGGGTTGGTTAAGAGTAAGTTAACTTTGAGGGAGCTTGAGGAGATCTATTGGGTGTCTAAATGAGGCTTTTCATAGATTCTTCGGTCTTTCTTAAGTTGCTATTGGATGAGCCTGGTGCTGATAAGGCTAAGGAGATTCTTGAGATGGTTGAGGAGAGTAAGGTTTTAGGATATATCACGCCAATGGTTCTTGAGGAAATTTCCTTTAAGCTTATCTTTGCTAAGGCGAGTGAGCTTCTTGATACTAAGAATGTTTGGAGGATTAGGGAGGCGTTGAGGTTGGATGATGGCGTTAGGAGTAAGTGTGTTGAGTTGCTTAGATCATTCCGTAATTACATAGAGTACTTACTTATAAAGGGACTTCGTGTAGAGTACGTAACGTATGATGATTGGCTTAGGGCTTTCAATATAATTGAGAAGTATGGTTTGCTTCCAGCGGATGCTATTCATGTTGCTGTAGCGTTGAGGGTAAGGGCTAGTGCTATTGCGACGTTTGATGAGGATTTCAAGGCCGTTAAGGAGATTAAGATAGTTCCTTAGGGGCTTGTGATTAGATGGTGGAGGTAAGGTGAGATTGTGATCTGGTTTGGCTGAGGTGTGCTTAATAGCGGGTTTTATATATGCCTCTTGTCCTAATTTAAGTTGGGTATTAGAGGGCGCGATGTAAATGGAAGGGATTGTCATTGGCTTGCTAGGCACTATAGCTACAGTAATTGTGTCAATAGCTACGTTAGCTTATTGGCTTGGGAGGAAGTTCGCTCAAATTGAGACTAGGCTTGATCATCTCGGGAGGGGACTATTTAATTTAGCTGATGCATATGTTGGTTATCAGGAGTTCTTTGTTGAGTTTTTAATTCATGAGAGTGTTCTAAGGCCTGCCGCTAGGGATCTTTTGGTGAATGAAGTTAAGAGGATGATGAAGTTAGCTT
>JAGGUS010000186.1 GCA_021158375.1 Thermoprotei archaeon | reverse complement strand
AGCAAATCGATGACTTTTGAGACGCACCAATCACTATAGAGGATCTCCTCGTCGTATAATGAATCCACATATTCTTTTTCATCATGACCTTCGGATAGTAATTGCTGGATCCATTTTGATTTGAGTAAATAGCGTCCCCAGCGCGTCTTCATCAGAAGCGAAGATAGTTTTGTGTTACCACCTGAATAAAAGCGTTCTCTAAATCCTGGAGGAGGCAGATAGGGTGTATGAGGATCCCAATAGTGTATGAATAAGAAGAAAGGTTTCTTACCATAAAGACCGCTCTTCCAAGCTTTGAGAAAATTAACTGCTTTTTCAGTAACTACTTCTCCTGTTATCTTAGCTCCTTTAGATAATACGGTTATACCACCTGTAAATATGTAAATTTCAAATCCTCTAATGAACCAAGGTGCTTTAGTAGCCGTTAGATTATCTACTGCAGCGGTCAGGTATCCAGACCAATATAAATATTGAGGAAGCGTCTTTATGGCATAATCTAAGAATTCTTTACCTGCATGGCAGACTATCCTATGCCTTAGTGGATGTATACCTGTGAATATTGTAGTAAAGCCCGGATGTGTAGGAATACCAGGAGCTATGGCATTTTCAAAAACTACACCTTTATTAGCGATATCGTCTATCGTAGGCGATGTTCTTTTTGGATACCCATAACAACCTAGATGATCTGCCCTTAAAGTGTCGATAGCTATTAGGATTATATTAGGTCTATCGATCTGCAAGACGGCTCCCTTCTAACTCGCATGAGCTTTAACCCTTTAAGTTTTTTAATCGTTCAGCTATCATCCTGCCATAATGTTTACAGGTTTCAATTTCTTCTTCACTAGGCTCTTCTATTGCGATAACACCCTCACCAACTACTGTTATACCATGTTCTTCAAGAGCATCCCTTAATGCTCTAAGACATATCTCCCCACCGTAATGAGTTGCGGTAGAGGTAAACACTCCGCCTAGTTTACCTCGTAGCTTACCGTAAACCTCTATAGATTCATCTATCAACTTCTTAAGCGGCCACGCAGGAAGCCGGAAATACGTTGGACTGCCTAGGATGATTGCATCAGCTTTAAGTAAATCATCATTAGTTGCCTCCTCTGCTCGTTTTACTATTACATCAATACCCTCAATCTCTTTTGCACCTTGAGCAATAGCTTCTGCCATCTTTTTAGTATTTCCAGTCTTAGAGTAGTATACAATCAATATGGTAGGCATAAATCCCACGCGTGAGAATATATTGTATTAGAAAGTATTTAAAAGCTCCTTTAAGCGAAGTATTATATACTCAAGATTTGCGACGCCACCTTTTGAACAGCTGAGAGGAAAGTACTTTCTCCTCAATGGAGAAGAACCTAGCGGTTAAGTATAGAATTATCGCAGTAAATATGGCTAAATAAAGGGCTGCAATGGATAACGCTAAGTAATTATTCTCCATAGCAGCTCTTGTAGCGATTGCTACATGAGTAAAGGGTATAGCGTATAGCAGTAAGCGTACTGGAAGCGATAGCGATGAAGGATCTACGAAAGTCGCTAGGAACCAAGGAATCATGATGAAAGGGAGGAGTATGCCGCTTATTGATTGAGCAGACTGAACGCTCTCTGCAAATGCACCTAGACTTAATGCAAGAGATATTGCAGATATCAAGGCCATTAAGATAACAATAGATAATAGGACGTATGACAATTTAGTTGGTAATAAGCCTAGTTTTAGTAATAACTCACGGGATATACCAGCGGAAATAGGAGCCTGAACAGCGTTCATTATGCTCCTAATATAATATGTGAAACCTAACACATATGCTCCGGAGCTGATCAATGCTACTATGATAGATCCTATGAGCTTTCCAAGGAATATCGTCACCCTGCTAATAGGTAAGGTAAGTAATGTCTCTAGGGTTTTTCTCTCTTTCTCATAGGCCATCGCTGTAGCGGAAATTGATATTGATACAAGCAGTAAGAGGAGCAGACTGTACGGTAATATGAAATAATAGTTTATGAGCAACTGTGATATCGCATATGGATGTATGTCGATTAATTTACCTTTTATAAAGATTCCTTCCTTTATATTGAATGGTTCAAGGATAGTAGAGGGATTTACATTAGGCGCTACATTATGTAGAAGAAGTACAGAAAGGTAGCGCTCATATGCCTTTAGTAGCGATGTTAGAAAGGTGCCTTTAGATCCTTGAGAAAATATAGAGGATGGTTTAAAAGTAGTATAAACTTTAATATGTGCCCTAAGCCCGGAAGTTATATTTGCTTGAAATCCCTTAGGAATAATTATTATCGCTGTCACTTCTTGCGTTAGATTTCCTATCTGCGAAGTAGAAGCATACATAATGACATCTACATTTTTAATTGCGGTTAGATACTCCCTTAAACTCCTTGAGAGAGGAGTCTGATCCTCGTCTACTAGGCCTATAGTAAAGTGGCGCCCTAATGATGTGCTACTTTTTACGGAATAGGTAACTAGTTTGGAGAGAAGAGGAAAGATTATTATGGAGACAAGAATCATACCTATTAGTATTTTAGGATCTCGAAATAGTTCTTTTATCTCTTTAGATACGAGATTCCTTAAGGCACTCATTGTCTCACGGCCTTTGCAAATACTTCTTCTAAGTTTGCGGCGGAATATTTCTCTTTTAACTCCTCCGGGTTACCTATAGCAATTATACGGCCTTTATTAATTATGGCTACCCTATCACATAAATAGTCAACCTCAAGCATATTATGACTAGAGAGGAGCACTGTCGTTCCAAATTTCTTAGCATAGTTGCGTATAACATTGCGTATATATAAGGCATGAAGTACATCAAGTCCACTAGTAGGCTCATCTAGTAAAGCTATCTTCGGCTTCATCATTAGGGTCCTTGCGACTAATAATCGTCTTACCATACCTTTACTATATGATTTTATACGATCGTACAACCTCTTGCCTAAATTACATATACGTGCAGCATTTCTTATCATTTCTTGTAATTCTTTTTCATTGTTTGTATAAAATTTAGCCATGAAAGTTAGGTATTCCAGACCTGTGAGATTTGGGTATGCACCAGCTTCCTCAGGAAGATAGCTTATTATTTTACGTACTTCCTCAGCTTCATGTACTACATCATGTCCTAAGACCTTAACTGTTCCAGAAGTTGGCTTTAAGAGCGTGGCTATTATCCTCATAAGGGTAGTTTTCCCCGCTCCATTGGGACCTATCACGCCGAATATCTCGCCTGGCATTACGTTAAAGGACACTCCCCTTAAGGCTTTTATACCTCCTTCATATATCTTGACTAGATCTTGGACTTCTATAGCGTACATGAGTGATCGTAGGATAATAGGATGTAGAGGAATATAAAATAATTACTTAATGATGATCTACACTTCACGATAACGAGATAGGCTTACCAAGATCTGCTGATTTTAATATAGCGCATATTATTCTGGTTACTTCAAGACCGTCTTTACCTGTAGCTATAGGTTCTTTATCTTCGATTATACACCTTACAAAGTGAGCTAAACTGTCTACCGCAAATCCACGAGGCCCTTCAGGAGAATCTATTAGGCCAAGGACATCAGGATATTCATAGCGATCCATGAGGTATTTCTCTATGCATTTATTATGGGACGTATCTATGTATATTGAACCTGAGGAACCTAGTATTTCGTACTTGAAATGAAATAGCTTAGGCTCTGTTTCTGGAAGTATCCAAGAGCATTCAAGATAGGAGATCGCGCCATTACTCCACTCGATTAAACCGCAGATTATATCGGGTGTATCTATACCTTTACTTTTCAAAATACCCTCCTTTTTAATACCGAATACTTTAACTGGCTTATCCCTATTTAGAAGCCAACGCGTTATGTCGACTATATGGCTACCTAGAAACCACATAACGTTAGTTTTAGAGGCCCAACTTAACATCTTAGTTGGAACGTATATAGTATCGCTCAATCGACCATAGATATAACAGATGTTACCCAAGTTACCCTCATCTATCGCTCTTTTTGCATGTACAAATGGAGGATTCCATCTATTATGGAAATCAACCATTAACTTAACGCCTGCTTTTTCAGCAACGCGCACTATAGCTTCAGCATCTTCTACAGTTGTAGCCAATGGTTTCTCAACTAATACGTGCTTTCCAGCTTCTGCTGCCTTCACTGCGGGATCTCTATGAAGGAAATCTGGTAAAGCAATAGTAACGGCATCAACATCGTTATCCTCTATTAGCTTTTCATAATCGGTATACACTTTTTTAATGCCATATTTACTAGCTATTTCACGTGCCCTCTCATGTCTTATATCGCATACGGCAATTAAATTGGCATATGGAATTGATTTGAATGCTTTAACGTGAACTTCGCCCCAAGTACCTAATCCAATTACGCCAACATTAACCCTTCTCACCTTAAAGTTCACCTCAATAACATAATTAAGTATAATAGACTATAAATAGATCATGCGGCGAGAAGTATAAATAGGCAAAGCAATACTACCTATGAGGGTAATCAAATGAGCGAGAAAGTTCAAGCTCCAGTAGCCATAGTTAAGGTCCCGCTATTAAAGAAGTATGGAGGAGTCCCTCCTAGGCTATATAGACAGGGTAGAGGATTCTCTGTAGGTGAGATAAAAGCGGTAGGCCTTAGCGTAAATGAAGCTAGAAAGTTGGGTATATATGTTGATGAGAGAAGGAGAACTGTACATGAAGAGAACATATATGCATTAGCCGAGTATTTAAGGAAGTTACTTAAAGGTGCAGAACCTGATAGACCTAAGTTACCTCAAGTAATCAACATAAAGCCTAAAAAGCGTAGGGTATTTAGAGGACTAACTCCAGCTGGTCGTAGAGCAAGAGGACTTATGAGTATAAAGCTAAAAGAGACTCATAGGTATAAGTGGAAGAGAAAGGCTAAAGAGAGGAAACTAAAGAAGAGGCATGAAGCCTCAAGAGGAGCAAGACCACCGTTCTTCTAATTCAAGTATACTAAGCTATTCTCTCGTAATAAACAATAACTTCGCCCTCTTCCCATTCGGCTTTTGCTATACGGATCATACGTTCCTTAAGGAGCTCCTCTATTATTTCTTTAGTCCTCTTCTCATCACCTATTATGTTAACTAATTCCTTAGAGGAAAGCACTTGACCTTTGCTCCAGGACTGTAATATGTATTCTTTTATTGCATCCTTATTGTCTTTATCGGAGGGAATAGGCGCCTCCTTAATGATATGAATCCGAAAATACTTGCTCAGTTTCATTGCTTCGTTTATTATGGATTCGCATGTATGTTGTACTCCGATCAGATCAGCTTCTATTTCAAGTAATATCTTCTTTGCTTGTAGGAGAATATCCTTGTCTTCTTCGTTTAAGTTGCCCTTAGTTAATACCATATTTAAAAGGTGAGAGACACGAGCTACCTTTTCTTTAATGCTCATTTTCCTCTCCTGATAGAGGTTTTGAAGGAGATATGTTCTTAAAAAGCTTTACGTTCCCCTTAGCTGAATAATCCTCTATAAGCGCTTCCCTTAGCTTTAGAAGCGCACGTTTAAGTTCGTCAAGACTATATACACGAGTCACTACATTTATCGGATCATTAAGGTCTAATTCGCCACGTTCGGATACTAGAGAATACGCCTCTTCATAAGCTTTGTTCCTTAGTTTATCTATCCTATCCAAATATTCATCAATGACGCGTATTATCTTCTTAATTTCTTCTTTACTGACTAAAAATCTAGGTCTATACGGGATCTTCACTTTTTGACTTCCTTTCTTATCTAACAGTTTTATGGTCTTCCAACGTATTATCTCCCAGCCATACTCTAGGGGTATGCTAGTGTCTTCTTCTAATATATAGGGATTACAGCGAAGAAGATCAGAGTTATAGGCTATATCTAAGGCAAGCTCTATATTACTTCTAACATCACTAGCATTACTTATTGGAGTTGCAAGAATTACATAGCCTGTCCAATGCACCTTACTCTTCCTTAATTCCTTCAATACATTCACAATGATTTTTGAATCATTCCCTCTTTTAGTGAATGAGAGGTCGCGCTCAGAGAGGAATTCAAATCCTACGTCAATTATGAACTTGTTTTTATGTTTTTGGTCTATATATTTGATTATCCTTGGAACGTATTCGGGTCTTGTCTGAAATTTTATAAATCCTATGTCATCTATGAGCCCTTCATCAACTAGACGATCATAGAATCTAATAAAGTTAGTTGGTGTGACTGCGTCGTCAACTAATGTAAAACTTATACGCTTTAGCTTCGAGCCTAATGCCTCATTAAAGTAGACGAGCGCGCCTTTTATATCCCTCATTATCCGCGATACATCAAAACGCATAAGCTTTTTAATTACATTAGAAAAATCATTAGCATAAACAGTGCGGTATTCCATTATTATTCGTCCTATCGAACAATAGATGCATGGCGTGCTATAATATTTGGGACAGGAAGCCAGCGCGCCTAAGATAGGGACTACAAGAATTCCGTTCTCTAAATACTTCTCAAGCTCTAAGCCAATCTGATCTATTATTTGCCAGTTGATATCAGGGATGCTATTAGGTATTTCTCCAAGACCATTGTCTATTATCATACCGCCTTTTTTATAGATAATACCCCTAACCTTAGAGACATCATCGCCTCTTTCAATACATCTTGCTAAGGATAAGAGCACCTTAGGAGCCTGCATATGGACTCCAGGAATTACTATGTCAACTGGAGCATATCTAAGATAAAGTAATGGATTTAGCGTTGGTCCCCATCCGCCACATACAATGATAGAATCGCTAATACTCTTTACTCTCCAAGCTATGCTCACATCAGCAGACAACGTGTATCTATACGAAGAAAATCCTATGAGGTCGGATTCTTTTAGTTGTTTGAACTCGCTTAAATCTATGCTCTTATTCATGTAGAGGTTTAGATCGATTACATGAACTTTATGTCCATGCTCAATCAGTAATTGAGCCAGATATATTAACCCTAAAGGTATATCGACTTCTCCATGAAGAGCAGTAAACAAAGTAATCATCATTATGTTTCACCTAATCGCTTGAAGTAATCCAGAAATACATTCACGTGCTGATTGTACAAAGGGATGTTCTACGGGAAACCTCCCCTTTAAGTTCTCTAGTCTTATGACACGCCACGTTACAGGAGGATGAGGATCCCAATTAAGCCATGATTCTAGAGTAGTACGTGGATAGCCCTCCGTAAATAGTCTACGTATGCCCATCCTCTTCAATGACCTTGCAAGGGCTTCTGGCTTGCCTGTTACAAGTGCAGCTTCTAGATCAGCACGCGCTTCAAAGAACTTAGCTACAAAGAAGAGGGCCAGAAGAGCTACAAATAGATATAGTAAGCTTGTAAAGAAGTTCGCTATGCCTAAATATATTAAGGCTACAAAGACGAAGATCCTAAGAATGTATTCACCTGTTGAGAGAATGAACATCATTAAGGGATCCTTATTCTTTATATGGCTTGCTTCATGTGCTAGCACAGCTTCAAGTTCATCATCTGAGAGTAGAAGTAATATGCCGGAGGTTATTACAAGGGTAGCTAGATCGCTACTTATACCAGTAGCTGCTGCGTTCGGTATTGATGTATTCAGGATAACTATCTTAGGCATTGGCAGGCCGAATTTATGGAAAACCTTACGAGATATGCTATAGACGTCTATCTTCTTTATGCTTACTCTATGATATTGATCTATGATCAAGTTATATTTCCTGAAAACTTCTTCGACAGCATCTATAGTTATATCGCGGCCTACAGCTAGTGTATTGTTATATATTTCTCGTTTTATCTTAAATCTCAGCGGGAAGTATGTCTTAAGGAACGACTTATACTCCTGAATGGGCATAGTGTATGTTACTATATACACATAGCGATTATCCTTATCTATTTTCCAGTCGGCCATAAGTTCCATGATTTTGTCTACTACCAGAAGGAGATAAAGTTGGGAAAGAGGCATTGCAACAAAGACGTAAGAACCCAAGAGTACGTAGGAGAGGTATGCAATAATTAATGAAAAAGCGAAGAGATAAAACATCGTTCCATGGAAGAATTTCTCAATTATCTTTTGTCGCAAAGTGGCCGTTCGCTCAGGAACTAATTTCATTTTTTCGAGAAAAACAAAGCCCACATAGGCCTCTTCGCGGGAGGATAGATAATAGAGAGAAGCAAGCTCGATACGCCTTATCATGAATTCAGCATCGACCTTACTTAATTTGTCAGTAAGAGGAAGAATCCATATTCTAGGTACTTCAGAGGCTTGTAGTATGATCTCAGCTACTGAACCTTTACCGGGTTCTTTTACACGAAGGATTAGTGCAGGAAGGCCTTCATATTTAGTTCTAGCTACGTATTCGTAGAATTCACGAGCACGTTTTACCATTGTTTGTTCGATAAAATTGAGATAACTCTCATAAGAAGAGGGCTCTAGCTTAATATCACTAAGTTCAGCATAGAAGTATCTAGGTTCTTGAACGTAAACTAGCTCAGTCATCTAAGAAAAAATATACAGTATAGTTAATAAGTATAGCTAACTAAGCACTATTGAAGAACTGCCATTGCGCCTTTTGAGCAATATACCTATAGTGAGCAGTACGGCTGCTAGTATAGCAATTGCGACTATAGTCTGGTTCATTCTAAACGCTACTCCTATTACATCAAAGAATACATCTAACTTAAGCTCTAGATCTACGTTTTCATTAAGGGTTACTTGTTTAGTCGTACTTACGCCTTTGTATGTTGCCTTAATCACATACGTTCCAGCAGGTAATTGTCGAAAGACCGCACTGCCATTTTCATCGGCTATAGCACTTAACGTTATGTTTGAATCAAATCCTGTTACGTTTATGACCGCGCCCATTAAGGATTGACCGCGTTTTCCGACAACCCTTATCTTCATGTTATATACTTTTGCCTTTAAGTCGTAATGTTTAGCCAGAGGTATTGAGAGGAACCCATTAAATACTTTTACTCCATGGTATATTACTTCAGCCTTATAGAGCGCTGGCTTATAGGGCGTAACGACAGCCTCACCATAGGATATATCACTTGTAGCCATGACCTGACCATCAGCCAATAATACTAATTTCCCACTTTGTAACGGCTCTCCATTAGCATCTGTTACGCTAAACGATATGCTCTGCCATCTTATTGCAAATGAGAACGATCCGCTTAACGTACTGTTGCCGTCAGCCAATTGAATGAGAACATGATCTGGCTCACAGGATACTAAGAGATTACTTATCCAAGGTATTTGAGTATCATAGTATGATGTGACTTCTCTGTTACCAGGTATGACTACTTTCTCAATAGGCGCACCATATGTCATTACCTCTAGAAAGGCATACGTAGCTCCTTCTAAATCGTTATTACCTACGCTTACAGAGAGGCCCATGGGACTCCAATCGCCAACTGCTTTGTACATGAAGGGTATGACATAGACTATTACTGGAACGTTAAGTCCGTTGGTGATTTTGAACCTATCAGAGTAGACAACCAATGCACGAAGCATATATTTAGCCCGTACAAACCTCACTATGATTACATTTTCGATGTTTGCTACTTCATCTAGCAATGGGGCCTCAACAGTGATATTACCGCTTGCCTGAGAGTTTACTAGAGAGACTGTAGCTATTATCACTTCAGCGTGACTAAAGCGCCATCCTTCTGGAGGTGCGGATATGGGTATTATTTGAGTGCGCCCTGGATCTATTTCGTATCTTAACGTTTCACCATTTCTGTAAAGCACACTGCATGGCATTGGTTCGGCTTTTTCAAAGTCTATTGAATATGTACCAAAGGGGAGATTGTCAAAGCGAAGAGTGACTGTCCTTGGAGATATCACGATCTCATCAGGACTTAGCTCAGCTTGCACTTTCGATGAGAGTATGTTTCTACCATTAGGATCGTATATAGCCTTGAACCTAAGGGGCATGAATGCAGGTATTTCAAGAGTGAGAGATGCATTCTTACTTTCGAATGGAATTGGCGGGGAGGGAACGCTTACTTCAGCATGCATGTCCTTAACTGGAATCCATGTTTTATCAACATAATGTACTTTAACAGTTATTGTAACATTGACCCAATCAGAGCCTATATTGGATAGGACGAACTCAGGACTGTTATATATCCGGTAGGTCAGTACTTCTGTAGTGATTCTCTGCTTTATTATGCCACCCTTGCAGGATATCTTTAGAGATGACAGTATACTCACAGGTATCGAAATTTCCATATAGTCGAGAGAGAAGCCTTTAGGAGGCGGTGGAGCTCTGTATTGAAATGTAGCAGATGAATTTAGAGATATTGGAAGTCCATATTCTTCGCTTAACTGATATTCATATAGTATGAAGAGTGGGCTCTCCATAATCATCGATTCACTCAATACTGGTACTGCTATAGCGCCTATATAGAGGATACATAGTAGGATGAGTATACTCGATATTATCGCAACTGAGCGCCTCCTCATTTTAACCTACCGCTAAATGAGTTGCATGTAATGGGTATATATAGAAGGAGGGGGATCATAGCTTTCAGATCATTCAGATAATATTGTGATATCACCTACTTACTACAATATTGCCTCATTCTAAAACTAACGCCTTCTTTGAGCTATATTTTATGACTACAATAACTACGATAACCAATGCTAAGAGTACTAGAAGTATGTAAATTAGGTAATAAGAGAACAGATATCTTAGCGTTGTACTTAAAGGAATGGTAATTATCACTAGACGATCGTTATTCCGTATAGTAACAGTCTTTTCAATATTGAGTACTTTAACAGTATAAGTGCCCGGAGGAAGATCATTAAATTCAGCAATGCCGTATGCATTTATAGGAGAGGGGATAGTAAGGGAGTCTGTGAATAGAGTTACATTTAAGTTCTTAAATAGTTTGAGAAAGGGTGTGTCTACTTTCACCTTTAAGGTAAATAGCCTTAAAGTGATAAGCAAATCCTT
>JAGGUS010000165.1 GCA_021158375.1 Thermoprotei archaeon | reverse complement strand
TTAATACTGTAAAATTCCAAGTAAACGTTAAAGATGCTAAGTTATGGTGGCCAAGAGGCTATGGAGCTCAGAATCTTTATGACATAAAGGTAAAACTTATAATTAACGGCAATGTTGAAGATGAATATCGTACTAGGATAGGAATACGTACTGTGGAACTGATCACAGAGTCGGATGAAACTCCTAATGGCAAGGTCTTCTATTTTAGGATAAATGGTGTTAAAGTATTCCTAAAAGGAGCGAACTGGATTCCTGCCGATTTATTAATCTCTCGCCTAAATAGAGAAAGATATAAAGACATTCTTGAAATGGTGGTTGATGGAAATCATAACGCATTAAGAGTGTGGGGTGGTGGACTCGTAGAGTACGATGAATTTTATGATCTTTGTGATGAGCTAGGAATTTTACTCTGGCATGACTTTCAATTTGCTTGCGGACATTATCCCGAGGATGAAAGATTCTATGAATTAGTTAAAGAGGAGATTAGGGCTACTGTAAAGAGGTTGAGAAATCATCCCTCAATAATATTGTGGTGTGGAAATAATGAAAATGAAATGTTCGATTATTATAGCGGTTACGGTGTGACAAGACCTAAGCTAGATTTTGAAATAATACCTAATGTATTAAAAGAAGTAGATCCATCGAGACCATATTGGCCATCAAGTCCCTGGGGCGGCGCTCATCCGAACGATCCCGAAGAAGGCGATAGACATAACTGGGATGTCTATCATGGCCTTCAACCGATAGAGAGTTACTTAGAGGATACTGCTAGATTTCTCAGCGAATTCGGAATGCAGGCAGCGCCTCATATAAAGACTTTAAAGAAATTCATTCCTGCCTCAAAACTTTGGCCTATTAGTGATCATTGGTTATATCATTATCACATGCCCGAGCGTGTACTTCCTTACATAATAGAATTCGGTTCGCCAAGGGACCTCCGCTCGTATATATTCTTGTCACAACTTACCCAAGCGATTGCATTAAAAACTGCTATTGAACATTGTAGAAGGAGGAAGTTTGCATGTGGCGGGGTTCTATATTGGAGTTTAAATGCTCCATGGCCAAATATATGCTGGGAAACAATTGATTACTATGGAAGGCCCAAGATGGGTTACTACTTCGCTAAAAGGGCATTCTCGCCAGTGCTGGTATCTCCACTATTAAAGGGTAACGAGATTGAAGTGTGGATTGTAAATGACACTTTAAGGAATATTTCAGGCTCTTTAAGTATTAAGACCATCGACTTGTTTGATGGAACTGTTATAAAAGAAGTACAATTGACAGTCTTCGTAGACAGAAACTCATCTAAAAGAGTCGGTAGTATTAAGTTAACGCAGTTAAATGTTAAAGATCCAAAGAGAAACGTAATATTCTTTGAGTTCAAATATGATGGAGGACTAGCCAAAAACTATCTCTTCTTAGTTAAGCATAAGGACATAGAGTTTCATAAATCAAGGCTAGATGTAGACGTAAAGAGAATCTCATACAATAATGGTGATGTAATAATGGACGTTGAAGTGAAAAGTCATGGCTACTCTCACTTGGTCTTCATCGATGTAGCAGAAGACAATATAGTAATAGCCGATGATAACTTCTTCGAGTTGACAGATAGCGAGTCGTATACTGTAAGAGTCAGGGTAAAGAGAGTTAAAGATGATAAATTAACATTAATAGTCGGCGCTTACAACGCAGAAATGGTTGTAAAACATATAAAATTAAAGACTTCAACTTAATTTTTCAAGAGGTTCTACTCTACCAAACCTAGGTTTTGGTCTTTCCACAGGTGCCGCCCACCTCACAGCGTTTATTATGACTCTTTGAACGTTTTTGTCATAGTACGTAGGATAAGTCTCATGTCCAGGTCTAAAGTAGAATATCTTACCCATGCCCCTATAGAAACAGCAACCACTTCTAAATACCTCTCCTCCTTTAAACCAGCTTATGAATACTAATTCATCAGGTGGTGGTATATCGAATGGCTCTCCGTACATCTCCTCATGCTCTAATTCAAAATAATCTCCTAATCCCTTAGCAATTGGATGCCATGGAGCAACTACCCATATTCTTTCCTTCTCGCCAGCTTCTCTCCATTTTAGACTACATGTAGTTCCCATAAGCCGCTTAAAGATCTTCGAGTAATGTGCCGAATGCAGGACTATGAGCCCCATCCCCTCTAGGACCCTTCTATAGACTCTATCGACGACTTCGTCGCTTACCTTTTCATGAGCAAGATGCCCCCACCATATGAGAACATCTGTATTATTCAAAACCTCCTCTGTAAGTCCATGATCTTTTTCTTCAAGAGTGGCCGTTCTTACTTCGAATCCTTCCTCTCGTAAGAATTCTGCTATTACCGTATGCATACCTTTTGGATATATTTCCGCTACCTTTGTATCCTTCTTCTCATGAATATATTCGTTCCAGACGGTTACTCTAATTGTTCTCATGGTTAAAAGTTATATGATAACTTGAATAAATACCTTAAAATCGAATTAGACCTTAATGATTATTCGTATTTCGCCTTCTTTAAATCCTTTTAATGTAGAGAGTATCCCCATTACTGCATTCCTTATTATTTTCTGTACAAATTCATTTAAGGGAAGAGGATTATTGTCAATAAATACAGTCACTGAATTGCTATATGTAGCCTTACAATCCTTTATGCTCTTAGCTCCACTAACTATAAGCTTAGCCATAGTACTACAGTCATATCCACACAGCCCACAATTAAGGTTAGGAAGGATAAACGCCTTCTTCTCGATTATATTCGCTAGTTCCTCTGCGTTTTTGAGAGCATTAATGACTTTTAGATTATATCTCCTCTCTGCCTCTCTCTTCATATTATCATCCTCGCTTATTGGCCCTGAAATGGCTATCTCTAACCCACTCCTGAGTTCATTTACTTCCTTAAGCGTTCTAGCGCAAATGATATGAGGACAAAACATTGCATGTTTAAATCCTTCAATAAGTAAGAAATCAACCTCATGCCCTATCATGGCTATTACTCTATTTATTTTCGTGTCTCTATAATATATTGCTGTATAGTCATGCGTAATTGCGGCCACTAATGGAGCAACTTGCCTGAACTTGTAAGTGTCGGTATCTCTCTTATCTATGTCATGTTCTGGTATGTGCTTGATTATGGCTACCTTATATCCTCTAGCCTTGAGTACTTTGGCTACGCTCATTATAGCTGTTGTCTTTCCTCCTCTCTTATATCCAATAAATCCAACAGCCTTAAGCATATATCTTGATTTGTAAACTTAACTTAATAGCATTCTTGAATTATTCGTAGACCAGTCCCTTAATAATATCGTAAATTTCCGTAATCTTTATCTCGCCTCTATTACCTCTCTCTATTGTTTCCTCTGGATCGTAAATTGTAAAAACTCCTATCCAATCATGTACTGCATCGTCAGGTCCCCTATCGTTCTCTGGTAGATAGAGCCTGTTCCAGCCTATAGTACCAGCAGGTCTCCATGAGAGGTTATCTAAGTATACCATTAAATCAGGTGGGTCTCCTCTTACTTCTGGGTATAGTTCGTATGGTGTATATACTTCATTTCTCCAGAGTTCGCCTTTTGGTCCCTTAATTTTCATTATCTCCTTTTTAAGTTGATTAACCGTATCCTCATATTCATTAGGTTCCACAGTTCCTCGTGGTTCACGTCCTTTTAGGT
>JAGGUS010000183.1 GCA_021158375.1 Thermoprotei archaeon | reverse complement strand
CGTGATTTACCTATTAGGCTTGCTAAAGAGGAGCTAAATATCGATTTTGAATTAATAATAGACCTCCTAAAAGAGGCAGGTGAAATCGTTAAAGAACAGAGAGTAGAAGAAGGGAAGATGCCTCGATCCTTTCTAGGACGCTTAGGCTCTTTCTTAGATCAATGGAGATTCTCTATTGATAAAAACTATATAAGATATCTCCTTTACCAAGAAGAAGGTAAAAGTGTGAAAGTGAGCATTCTTGCTCTAGATCCTTCTCCCCTAGTAGTTCCTCTAATAGATGAGGTCTATTGCACTATTATGACTTCCGCTACTTTAGAGCCTACGGATGAGTACGCAAAACTCATAGGATTAAAAAACTATGTATCATTAAATGTCAGTTTGCCGTTAAAACCATGGAGGATTTTGGTTTTAATTACTAAGGGTATAACTACTGATTACAGAAGGCGTAAAAAAGACATGTACATAAAGATGGCTAAGAGGATACAGGAAATAGTACGAGCAACTCCCGGCAATGTAGGCATCTTTGCTGCATCTTACGAGATTATTAAGGGCTTATTGGATATAGGTCTTCCTGAAATGATTAGGCGTTGTGGCAAGCCCCTCTTTATTGAATCTCCCAACATGAAATCCTACGAAAATGATATACTTATAAGCGGCTTTAAGTCATACGCCAGTAAAGGCGGGGCTGTACTCCTGGGTGTACAAGGAGGAAGAAATGCTGAAGGTGAAGACTTCCCTGGTAATGAAATGAAAACCGTGGTAGTACTAGGCGTGCCTTTCGCCAAGCCATCACCATCTACACTTGAGAAAATACGGTATTTCGAGAAGAAATTCCCTGGAAAAGGCAGATTATTTGGTTATATATTACCAGCACTTCGGAAGGCATCACAAGCTGCAGGACGACCTATAAGGAAGCCCGACGATGAGGGCGTAATAGTGCTCATGGATTATCGCTTCTTATCACGAAATATACTACGCTTACTGCCCAATTGGATACGTTCGAATGTTCACATAGTAGATGATAAAGACGGTGTTCTTGAAAACATTATTAACTCCTTTTGGCTAATCAGACCTTCATAAAATATAGTTATTGAATTTCTCTATTTCTTTACCGCTCTCATCTATTCTTATTTGCCCCAGTTGTATCATTCCTACTTCCTCTTCCTCAACATTCGTTAGTACTCTGATTTGTCTATTCTTATAGTCTATTTCGCTTATCATACCTATGCCCAAGAAGCGGCCATTTTTATCCCAAATTCCAACCAAGAGTCCCCTCTCAAACCCCTCGTATATTATGTTAACTTTCTTGCCTATCTTCTCGCTCAACTCCCTAGCAATAGCTATACTTCCTCTAATTGGTTTTTCTAATACTACTAGTAGTCTATCCGGTGTCTCTTCTGCATGAACTACATTCACTCCTAATGTGCTCTGTAACTCATATATTTTCTCTTTACTTAATGGGATTCCATTACTAAATATAGCCCCCATAAACCCTATCTTTCTTAAATTAAACGTCCTTACTTTTGCACTACTTAAATACCTTTTGTAGCTTGCCTCTCTCAGCATCTTCCTTTCCTCTCTTGAACGAATTCTTGGTCTTGGTAACGCCGGAGCCCTTATTACCTCTAACCATCTAAGTCCTTTTAAACATTGTATTATCGGTTCTAACTCATTAGTACGCTCAAGTACAACCACTATTTGAGGTCTTATGAGAAGTATCATATTCCATTTAAGCTCACGTGCCTTATTATCTGATACCCATCCACTGGTGTTGACTATTACTACATCCGCCTTGTAGTCCTCTATAGCTTTATGTACTAAAATGCTTGTTCCAACGAGCACCCTATGCATTACTGGTGCAGGACTTACAGTGCCTACAAAATATCCATCTACCATTGGTACTTGTGATAATGTTGTTATTGGTCGTCTTACATATCCAAGTCCTATTGTAGTTGGAACACCTATATCTGATTGTCCTACATCTGCATCTACCACATAAGTTCTAAGCTTTTTAGATGTAGCAGAATTAGCTAGAAATACCGTGAACGTAGACTTACCACTATCCACTTCTCCTAGCACAATTACCTTAATGGGTCTTGTTAACGAAAGTATCTTTTCTGTAATTTCCTTCCATTCCGGGGGTATGTATTCCTCCTTATCCTCTACCATAGTAGCTCCCTCACCAAGTCTAACTTCAACTATAGAGTCCTGAGTTACCTCTATTGTCATAGCTTTGGCCTTAGGCACAACTATGGACTCTCTAGGCTTTAATATCTTCCCTAATGCTAATATCTCACCCTCTATGAGCCTTACATATGCTGGTCCCTCTATTCTATATCGCTTTCCTTTCGCTAGTGCTCTTTTCATATAAAACACCTGAATCTAAATAGACTACAATTACTATAAGCCTTCCTCTGGAACATACTTAAGGGCTATTTGAAGAGCGGATACCATATCTTCGTATCTCCTTCTGAATCTAAGCCAATAATAAGGTACAGAGCTTGCATCGTATTCATTAACGCATATTATATTTAACGAGCCTAAATATCTGTTAGATTCGTTTCTATTAAATGCCATCTTCAGCTCACTAATTATGTGTTGACTATTACCTCCATTTCCTATTTTGACTACTACCTTTTCTGCAATATCCATTAAATCTTTAACTAGATTTATTAAGTCATCTATTCTATG
>JAGGUS010000191.1 GCA_021158375.1 Thermoprotei archaeon | reverse complement strand
TTAGCTTAGGGCTTAGTCTTATAGCTCCATATTGACATGCCCTTACACATAAGCCACAGCCAGTACATTTAACGTCTATAACCCTTATAATGCCATCCTTCCCTTGTATTAAAGCATCATTAGGACATGATTCAACGCATGGTGCAGGATTGCACATTCTACAAACTATAGGATAATCTAGACCTATTCTATCATCTTTGACTATAATTATCCTAGAAAGAGTTACGCTAAACACACCTTCATGCTTATAAGAACACCAGAGCTCACAGTATCTGCAACCAACACACTTAGAGGGATCTACAATGATCTTTCTTACCATTGGCGCATTATACCTACCCCATCCCTATATAAGAGGTATTATTTTCTTAAGGGTTATGTTTACGTTAAGGAGACGTAGTAGACGCAATATTCATCTTACTGCCCCATACGTTATGATATACCACTTCATGTAATCCCTTCCTGGACTCCTTTTGTTTATCCTCAGCAGGCAATCCAACAGGTATAATCGCTTGTAACTCGAAATTACTTGGCACTCCTAATAGGGTCATTACATCTTTAGGATTTGGTGGCGTGTACGTTAATGATGCTAATCCTTCCTCCTCTAGAGCCAACAATAGGTAGCCTATTGAAAGCCAGGTGCTCTCCACTGCATAAAGCTTAGTCATATTTGTCAAAACTACTATCAAGTATGGTGCCTCTGTCAGGAATGGCTTCTTCCACGTGAAGCCTCTTTTTATTAGCCACTCCTTTAACTCACCACTGACTTTAGCATAGAACTCCTTCTCTCCCTTCTCGCATATCTCCCTAATCCGTATCTTAATTTGCGGGTCATCAACAATAATGAATCTCCATGGTTGCTGATTTGCTCCTGAAGGGGCCTCTATGGCCGCTCTAATGGCATAAAGTATCTTCTCGACGCTAAAGGCTTTGTTCTTATAACGTCGAATTGATTTCCTTCTTCTAGCCAAGCTTAAGATAATGCCTTTCACGACAAAATGTTTTTGCTGGAGATAATAAAAGCCTTCCCTATAATGGAGTAGCGAAATCGCTTTAATATTTCATAGTTAGGAATTCTTCATGAATGTTGGTCTAGTATATGTTGTAAGGGGGTGAACGGGCTCTTGAACGAAGAAGTTTGCATAAGAACAGTATGCCCTAGGGACTGTTATGATACATGCTTTATGATCGCGATTGTAAGGGATGGTAGGATAATTTCGATGAAAGGGGATCCGGATAATCCAATAACTCAGGGATTTCCATGTCCTTGAGGAGTGATAGATCCCTTAAGGGCATATCGAAATAGAGTTCTATTCAACGAGGGCTAAGAAACTAGGACTAAGTCCTCTTCTAAAAACAACTACCATTAGGAAAACGTGAAAATGAATTCATACTTCTTAACACAGCCACGCTATTGTACACACATACGCAATTCCAGGAAATATATGGTTCCATACCCGCCATAGTTGTGATAGATGAATGTGATGCTAAAACTTTAGGAATTAAAGACGGCGATAGGGTCATACTTTATAATAAACAAGGAGAGGTTAAAATGAGAGCTAAGGTCTCTACTGATGTACTTAGAGGAGTACTTTGGTCACCTAGACAATTGATAGGTCTAAATAACGAGCCGTTGAATTTGCTAGTGAAGTCCAAAACACAGAAGATAGAAGGGGGTCAATATTCAATTCAACGTTGGTAAAAATCAAGGTAGAGTGTAGGAGTTAATAACTTACACTAACCTGGACATCATCAAAATAAGATAATATAAAATAAATTTGTAAGGAATACTAAAGGAGGGTACCTTAAAGTGCGCTTTAAGGAGCTTCCTGCAGAGGCTAGGAGGTATATACTGTATCATACGTTGATTTCGCCAATACTTATAACGTGGTACATGCTTCCATTCTATTTGTTAATGACAGGATATAATGTGCTTGAAGTTGGCGTCATCTTTACTATAGCACAGGTTGTCAGCATACCGGTTACTTTGATTTTAGGTAAGGTGTTCACACATGTGGATTTGAGAAAGGGATTAATGGCTATAGACTTAATGGGCTCCATATCGCTTGTCTGCTATTATCTAGCTTATGGCCCATTAGCACCGCTCATGGTTGTAATGGGCGAGCTTATAGATAATATTGCAGGTACTTTGTACTTCCTCTATCCTGCTTATGAGCGTATTGTCTATCCGGAGGATCGTATGAAAGAGGCTCTAGCATGGCATTTAAGGTTGCCTGAGCTTTCTACTATAATAGTGTATCCCATTATAGGGTACATCTTAGGGTATTTATATGCTGATGTTAAGTGCTTTAGGAACACCTTCTTGCTATTTGCGATCTATGAGTTGATGTTCATACCTTATATATTCTTCTGCTTCAAGCCAATTGTGCTCAGTTCTAAGGAGGATAAGAAGGAGAGAAGTATGAATTTGAGAGATTTATGGAATCGATATGGTCTCTATATTGTGGCAGATTTGCTTTTCATCTTAGCGTGGAGCCTTACGCCGGGTTTGGCATTAGTCTACTTCGTTTTGAAAAGACTTAAGGGTAATATGTTTCATGTTGCTTTAATAGAGGCCGCTATTTCTACGGCTACGCTTACCAGCACATATATAACGGATTTAATTAAACCCGATAGGGCATTTCAAGCCTTACAGATAGGCACATTCGTAACTATAATTGGATTGTCATTAATGGCTACCACAAATAACTTTATAATGATATTGATAGCAGCATATATCACAAGGATTGGAGATGCATTAGTTTTCGTGTTTAAGCGTACATGGCTCTATAGCATAATGACTAGAGAGGAGGCATCAGTTATGTCTGCTACTCTATCATCAATTCGTAAGGTTATATCTATTGTAAGTCCATTTATAGTAGGGTTATTATCATATGTAGACCCACGTATGCCGTATATAGCTTGCATCATACTTTTAGCCACGACCATACCGATATATTACGTCGCCTCGAAATGTACTAATGTGAGGAGTTGAATTCTTAGGCTCTTCTTTGGATCATAGATGGATCACGTATGGCTCAAGGAAGGAACGCTTATATATTCAGGTGAATTAGTTTACCTAGGTGAATTTAGTGACCTTGGTTGTGAAAAAGCTTGATGAGAAGAAGCTTAGGGAATTTAAGGCGGAAGCTATTAGGAGAGGTTTGACTCTTTCTCAAGCAATTGAGGAGGCAATGGAGTTATGGCTTAGTAATAGTGTTTTACTATCGGATTTAGACGTGAATAATCTAGCTTATATAAGGTTTAAAAAGGACTTATCAAAATATAAGGGCAGATATGTTGTCTTCGCATTAGGTAAGTTTATTGGCGCATTTGAAAGTTTAGATGGAGTTGCTAAAGCCTTAAGAGAATTAAGGCCTAGGCCAAAACATGCCATTGTCCTTAAAGTTGGTTATGATAAGAAGATCGAGGGAGAGTTAGAATGGTGGGGAGGAGCTATAGAGCTAGAAACTGCATAAAGTATAAGTCCAGTCTTCTCGCGCCCTATCCCGTACTGAAAATCAAGCTCTATAACATCCTAGGGGAGGAATTTCCAGAGGAGCTAGAGATTCCTGTTGACACGGGATATGAGGGCTCGTTAATGCTTCAGAGGAAGGATTATGAATTCTTTATGATAGGGGAATTGCCTAGGGAATATTGGAGGACTTATAGATCGTTCGCTGGGAGGATCGTTGTGAGGGTTGCTAGAGCGATAGCAGAGATTGATAATATGAAATTTGAAATATATGTCGAAGCGCCATACTATGGTTATGGTAAGCGTCTCATTGGAAGGGAATTATTAAACAAATTTACGCTCGTACTAGATGGACCGAGACAGGAATGCTGTTTGGCTGAGGCCTAAAACGCTATTATGAACTATGTGAATTAAATGTCTCTTTGCCAATTAATGCGATATCGAGCTTATGGATTATCCTTACTCTTCTAGGCCGCCTTGAACGATGTCTATTAGGACGATGATATCTACTGTATTTAAATACTACCATCTTCTATTATTATACAGTATGTTGGTATTATGAGAAGGATTGCTTTCCTTAAGGTATGTGACGTTATGAATAATTATCGCTTGATTTTTTCATGTATGGATTCAGTTTCTAAGTTTCTAGGGGAGCTTAATCGTTCAAATTGTTGTGGGGGTATAGTTAGATTTGAGAAAAGAGTGGGCATTGTTACGGCATTGGATGTTCTTGGAGTTTCCCATCCTGAACGCACCCTTTTAGGTAATGTTGCAAAAAGGGCAGTTTCCCTTAATAGAGAGTCGACTCTATTGGAGGCAGTTGATTTTATGATATCTAATGGGCTTAAGGTATTGCCAGTAATGGAGGATAAAGTAGTTATTGGTATGGTTTTCTCTAGTGATATATTGAGTGTTATGGCCGATTCCAATGTTCTTGAGGATGTTGCATGTAGAGATGTGATGAAGGTATCTAAGCTATCTGTTAGTACTCATGATAGGGTTTCAACTGCGAAGAGCATTATGTGTAGGCATGATGTAGACTGTTTACCAGTTGTAGATAAACATGGATTTCTAAAAGGTATTATAACTGCGAGGGACATTGTTCTTTCATTCTTGAAACCCGATGAAAGTACGACTAGGGGTGAGATTGTTGGTGAGAGTGTTAGCGTGTTTGATTCTTTTGTAGAGGATTTAATGGATTCTAATCCATTGATTGCTAAGGAAGACGATCCTTTAGTAGATATAGTGAATGAGTTCAAGAGAACTGGAAAGGAAGTTTGTGTGGTTATGACCGGTGATGGTTTTGGTATCATTACACCTATGGAGATTATCTCGTTATTGCTCAAGTTTAAAGCAAAAGACTTCGTACATGTCCGATTCTTGGGTCTACCCATTAGTGGTGACTTTTTAGGTCTTGGTGCTGTCCAGGATAAGATCGCTAGAGTTTTAAAGTCCGGTTTTGTCTTCCATAAAGGTGTTAGGGAAGTCATAGTTGACGTAAAGCCTAGGAAGAGAAGCGGTAAGAGGGTGTTCTATCAGGTCATAGCTCGTGTTTATTCGTCTGCTAGGCCTCTGGTCGTAACTGCTCATGGATGGTATTTAGCTGAGGCTATTAGTAGACTTCGCACTAAATTGGATAGGGTTTTGAGAAGAAGTAAGAGAAGGCGAAAAAGAACTCAGGGGAGATATTCTCGTGAACTCTTAGAATAGGTCAAACGACTTCTCTTGGATCTATTAATTTTATATTTGGTATTTTCTCGTAACACCTATTTACCGAGATCACAGTTCGGTCGTGAATTAGTGCCGAGGCGGCATGCAATGAATCAAAGTATGTCAGGTGATACTTCTCTCTTAGCATAGATGCATTTATGATTACTTTAAAGGTTAAGGGAATTTCACGGATATTATTTATCATCATAAAAGCTTGGATATCATCTCGAATTGCATCCTCACTATATCCTTTTGATCTGAGGATCAATTCGTATTCTATTAATGCCGAAGCGGGAATTACAACGTTCTTAATTGATTCGTTTGATATCTTCTCAAACAACCTTTTAGCAATATGATGCAGTTTATCCCTCCTGTTTACAAGAGCTATAAGCATATCAAGTTCTATTATTGGCATTGATCTCCCTCAAGGAGATCTTTTCGGTCAGATCTTCAACTACGTCATAAGTTAAATTAGGGTCATCGTATTTACCTGTTAGAGCTCTTAATGGATTTTTTATAATCTTTATAGTTATTATATTATCTTTTTCATTCATTTCCCATGCAAGATAGTCGCCCTCTTGTATGTGAAAACGTTTCCTGATTTCTGCAGGTATGTTAACTAACCATTTTTTAGAGACTTTACTTAGGATCAAGGAATTTCCCTAGAGTTATTAGTAATTCTTAGGAATATAAAAATTTCTTAGTAAATAATAGAAACGTAGAATTCTATAATGTTTGGCGTAGTTCCTTTAATTTGAGTTCAGGTTTTAGATAGATTCTCTATTTTCTCAATCTTACCCACTTCTGCTTTTTCGCTTATATCTGCTTTTTCTACGTATTTGAGTATATCGACTTCAGCTCCTCCTTCCACTACGACATGTTTCCCTTCCACATATTCTACGTAAGCGTATCTGCCTATCTTAACATCATCACCTATGACTCTTTCGACTTCTGC
>JAGGUS010000210.1 GCA_021158375.1 Thermoprotei archaeon | reverse complement strand
CGTTATAATAATGCACTTCAATGTAGGTAGTGCTACCTCAGTTAATGTGGTTCTTCTAATCATGATATCTCTTATCACATCTAATGACCATGTAATTGGTGAAATGTCCGCTAATACCTTAAGGCCTTTTGGTAGCCAGCTTTTAGGGAACCATACTCCTGTTATAAACGCCAGCATTAGACCCAATATCGTTGAAATGCTTGATGCCCCTGATACTGTTTTAGCTACAAGTGATAGTATGAAGCCTATTCCAATGCACATTAATGAGATTAATAAGAAGTGAAGTGGCACAAGCCAATCTACAAGCCTAAAGGGATTCCATGAAATCCTTGCATGAATTATTACAACTGCTGCAGCGATTATTATCAATGAGGATAGTGAAAGTACTATAAGGCCTCCAATAGTCTTTCCAATTAACATATCTACTTCTGTTGCTGGCGTTGATAATATTCTATAAAGTCGTCCCTTTTCCTTCTCCTCTACAACAGTAGTCGCGCCTATATTGAAGCCTGAATAAAGCAACATCATTCCTATCGCTCCAAGAGCATACCAACCAAGGATATAAGGCCTATCCATAACCGCTTTTGGTGCTACATTACGGATACTGGCATTAATGGGTACAGCTATGCCCAGTATAAAGTTCCAGGCTATCTCCCTTAAGGTAATGTTTCCATGTGGTGTATTTATGGTCACATTTTTAGGTATTCCTTCGAATATGTATTTTTTCATCATCTCTAACTTCCTTATAGCCACCTCCGTTGAGAACCCATGTATGAACTCACTTATTATAGCTCTATTAATCTGGAGATCGTATGTGCTCTCCCCGCTTACGTATACTTTAAGCAATGCCCGTCTATAAGTTAAGTTTAGTCCAAAGCCTTTTGGAATTACCATACCTACATCGAGTTTTCCCTTATTTAGATCTTCCATTAAGCTCGTCTCGTTATCGTACACAATCACATTAAATAGCTTAGTTCCATTATACTCTAGCGCTCTCAACATTTCTACAAAGCTCGTCCCGTTAAATGGTGCCACACTGTCTATGTCTTTATTAATAACGCCTACCTTAAGTGTTGTAGGTTTCCCAAAGCTTGGAGGAATAAATACATAGGCGGTGAGTATTAGCATTAAAAGAGGCCATGCTACAATCCAGAAAATGGCCGCTTTATCTCTGAACAACGCCTTTATATACGATATAGCAAAAGCTTTAATTCTGATCCACTTCACTCTTCTAACCTCCTTCCGGTTAATTTCAAGAATACATCCTCAAGCGTAGGCTTTGTGACCTTTAGGCTCTTTATCCCTCCTCCTGCCTTATATATACATGAGACTACTCTAGGCACATCTATATCTGGAGCTCTACTATGTGCTCTTATCAGCTTCTCTTCAACTATGACGCTATTTCCTATGATATTTCTTAATTCCTCTTCAATCTCATCAATAGTCCTGTATAGTTCTATTTCTATTACTGATGGCGGACCATAGATCTTCTTCAATTGCTCAGGTGTTCCTTCTGCTATTACCCTACCCTCATGCATTATGTATACCCTATCAGATAATTCGTCGGCCTCCTCCATGTAATGAGTCGCTAATAAAACGCTTTTTCCCTCTTTTCTAACCTCCTTTACTATATCCCATATACTCCTTCTTATATTAGGATCCATTCCCAGTGTAGGTTCATCTAAAACTAAGATCTTCGGATTAGGAAGAAGCGTTATGGCAAGGCTTAGTCTTCTCTTCATCCCTCCAGAATATCGCCTAACAAGCCTATCAGCATCATCTGAAAGGCCTACTACCTCTAATAGCTCATTAATTCTCTTTTTAGCTTCTATTCCATCAATACCATAAAGTCTAGCATAGAACATCATATTTTCCCTTCCTGTGAGATTATCATTAAGGGCTGGCTCTTGAGGACAGAAACCTATCATACTTCGTGCTTTGGGATTTTTTGGATCTAACCCATATATTAGAACCCTTCCTTTTGTAGGTCTTAAAATTCCTACTATTATGCTTATTAATGTAGTCTTTCCTGCTCCATTAGGGCCAAGGAGACTTACTATTTCGCCTTCATTTACTGTAATACTAACTCCTCGGAGTGCTACTACATCACCATATTTCTTCCATACGTTGATTACATCTATGGCGTGCCCAGTTTCGTTCATTATGAATAGACCCGAAAATATAATCATTGAAACTTTTATATCTTTACCTACCATGATACGCTTTATATCTTTAAATTACAACGTCCTCTTCGCTTGGCAACTTAGGTGTCTTTACCCTCCTATAGAATCCCCATGCCTCTAACTTATCATATACCTTTAAGGCTTCATCTCCAAATTGACTCCTCCTCCTTTCAAGCATTGGCATGTCGCCATAGTAGACGTGATCTATTGACATCAGAATCTCTCCCAACTTTCTTCTAAGTTTAACTACTACGTCTTTTCTCTCATCAGCTATGTTCCTTTTCTCTTCGGGATCTTCCTCAAGATCATATAGTTCATCCCTGCCATTTGAATACCATATATACTTGTACTTTAAAGTTCTAATCGCTTTTATCCAATAATTAAAGTTCCTTATGTCATATTCAGGATGCCTCCTCCATATGTGGAAGAGTTGTTGCACTGATGTATGGTACTCTATTAAGGCATATT
>JAGGUS010000272.1 GCA_021158375.1 Thermoprotei archaeon | reverse complement strand
TTTATTTCAAGCAAAGGGTTGGAGAACTATAGTAGGATTTCAAACACGTAATGTGCCGCATCTAGGACACGAATATATACAAAAGGCAGCCTTAACGTTTGCTGATGGACTTTTCATAAATCCCTTAATAGGTTGGAAGAAGCCTGGGGACTTTAAAGATGAAGTCATAGTGAAGGCTTATGAAGTCCTTATAAAGAGCTATTATCCGAGAGACTCAATAGTGTTCTCAGTACTGAGAATGGATATGAGATATGGAGGGCCAAGGGAAGCAGTACATCATGCAATAGTTAGGAAGAACTTCGGCTGTACGCATTTCATTGTCGGGCGTGATCATGCGGGGGTTGGTAACTTCTATGGTCCATATGAAGCATGGGAACTCTTTAGAGAGTTCCCAGATTTGGGAATAACACCACTCTTCATAAGGGAGGCATTCTACTGTAAGAAGTGCGGAGGAATGGTAAACGAAAAGATTTGTCCTCACGATGAAAAGTATAGGTATAGGATAAGTGGGACGATGTTAAGGAAGTTAATAAAAGATAGAAAGAGCATACCGAAATACATAATGAGACCGGAGGTAGCTGAAGTTGTCTTCAGCTTCAATAATCCCTTTGTTGAATAAGTGGAGAGAAGATATAACAAAGTTAATGAAAAGCTCTGAGAGAGTGGCCATAATACATCACTGGGATACTGATGGTATTGCTTCAGCAGTATTAATGTCCAAATTATTCATTCATAAATCGTTTTCCTATCACATACCACGTATTGGGCTATACGAGCTAGATGCCATAGACATAAGGAGTATTAGAAACTACTCTCCAGATGTCATAATGATATTGGATTATGGAGTAGGCAAAGACGTAATCGAGGAGCTTAGGAGAGAGCTAGGAGGGAGGCTTATTGTAATAGATCACCATATTACGAACTTGAAAGAAGATCTTATATGTAATCCAGTAAACATCATACATAATAAGGATGGAGTACCGTCTACAACGTGGCTTATTAGAGATATATTTCGTATAGAACGATATCCCACTCTTATAGCGTTAGGTGTCGCTGGAGATTACGGCAGATACTTAGAGAAGAGCAATTTGCTAAAGATTATTAAGGATATGATAAGGGAGAAGAACATATCTATAGATCAGTTAATTAAAGCAAGCTTAATGATAGATGCATGTTATAGATGTGGCGATTATAATGGTATACATCATGCTAGGCAAATACTTAGGAAGTATGGAGTAGAGAAGGTGCTTGAAGACGCAATACTTAAGAAGAACTTAGAGTATATAAATGAGGAAATCCATGAAATATTATCGGAGATTACAGAAATTAAAATAGAAGGGCCCATAATAGTATTTGAAGTAGAGACCAATAATTATATAACCTCATATTTAGGTCGTGAGCTCGCATACAAGCATAATGATAGGATAATAGTTCTGATAAATTATGTTAAACGACTTGGTATCAGCTATATCTACGTCAGAAGTTATAAGTATAGCTTAAACAGAGCGCTCATGGAATTAAGACGTAAAGGACTGTACGTAGGAGGAAAAGACAATGTATTCGTTGTCACATGCAAGACTAAAGATTGTGAGGAGGAAAAAGATTTAACGTTAAGAGTACTAATGAAAACTCTTAGTGGTGACTAATAGTTGAGACGAGTATTCATACTTGGGCTTGATTGTGCGCCTCCTAAAGTGCTTTATGATGGTTATGGAGTAGAGATACATGCTCTTAAAGAAGTGATTAGAGACGGTATTAGGTATTACATGAGGAGTTGCTATCCTCCTATTACAATACCAGCATGGATTTCAATGTTTACTGGAAAGACACCAGGAGAATTAGGAGTCTATGGCTTTAGACATAGGAGACCAGGTGATGTTAGAGCGAGCTATATAGTTAACTCAAGACATATAAAGGAGCAGACAATATGGGAGGAGCTTAGTAAGAAAGGCATAAGAGTTGGAATTGTAGGAGTACCACCTACGTATCCGCCTAAACCAGTAAATGGATTTATGATAAGCGATTTTACAACGCCTGGATCCGAGAAACCTTATACTTGGCCCCCTTGGCTTAAAAGAGAGATAGAGGGTCTTTTTGGAAGATACGTGTTCGACATAGTATATAGAAGTCATGAGAAGGAGAGAGTTGCAGAGGAATTATTTACCATGACGAAACAGCATTTAAGAGTAGTTAAGTACTTATTAACTAAGAAGAAGTGGGAATTCTTCATTTATGTAGAAGTCGGGCTTGATAGAGCGCATCATGCATTTTGGAAGTATTTTGATAAAGAGCATCCAAGATACGAAGAGCATCCAGTATATAGTAAAGTAATACCTAACTACTATAAGTTAATAGACGAATGGTTTGGTGAAATAAGGAAAATCCTTCCTAAGGATACAGTCATAATAATAGCGTCAGATCACGGAGTTAAAGCAATGAAGGGTGCTTTTACTATTAATGAGTGGCTAATACAAGAAGGATATTTAAAACTTAAGGAGAAACCTAAGAAACAATGTCAAGACTTAGATAAAGACATAATAGACTGGGAACATACTATAGCTTGGGCATGGGGTGGATATTACTCAAGAGTATTTATTAACCTAAAAGGACGTGAACCACGAGGAACTGTGGAACCTAATGAATATGAGGATACGGTTAATCAACTTAAAAAGGAGATAATGAAAATTAAGGGACCAAAAGGCGAACTCTGGAGAAATGAAGTATA
>JAGGUS010000271.1 GCA_021158375.1 Thermoprotei archaeon | reverse complement strand
TTACAGTATTCCCATTATGGTATACTTGAAGGCCTACTTGACTTATGATCAATACCATTATTAGAATAGCGTATACCATTACCTCTAGTAAACTTCTCCTAAACGTGTATTCGTAAAGAATCCACTCATGCGATGATGACTTGTATCCCATATGAAAATAGAAATAATCCATATATTTTAATGTCATTGCGAACTATTCTTGAAGCTTCACTAAGAAGGCTCGTCCCTCTAACGGATCTAAACTTACATTGAATTCAAGAGTATCGTTCATAAGCTTAGCTTGAATTTGGGCATTGGCTATCACGTCTTGCACAACACATACCCTTACGTCATGCTTTAACTTCATTTTTACCGTTGCTTCATTTCGCTCTCTGATATGATTTATTACTAATACTACATAACTCGATTCTTTCTTTGAATTCCATACTGATACCTCTATGTCCGGATTATTCGTTTCCGCAGGAGGCTTTATGCCATAATGCTTTAATAGCCTCGTTATGAGCTCCCTCAAAACTTCCCTACGCCTTATATGAAATGGAAACATTACGGCGAAATCATAATGTCCTGGATAGTTAGAGTAGTCCCATCCAAGTAACGTAGCTGCCTTAATTACCTTCCCCTTACCATAATCTATAACTACAATAGCTGGTTCTCCGTTCTCAAATACAGCTACTTTCTTTGATCCTTTAGGCGCTTCTATTACTTCACTAAACATCTCCACAGGTATATAGCGTCCATTAAGCTCCTTGACTATTGGGATATCTGTGTCTATGTAGTAGACTGTATGATCGCCTTTTGGTTTTACTATTAACTCTGGAAAAACAGTCGTAAACTTGTTCACTCCCTCTCCTGCATAATCAAGTATTAATATTCCTCCACGATATACGAATTCCTTTATCTTGCTAATTACATTAGGTGGCAATACAGGAGCGCCTATTACGCACAACGCCTTATAGCCTCTACTCTCAATTATGCCTTCCTCTATTTGATCCTCAGATATTATATCTACAGGATATCCGCTTCTAACCAAAGCCATATAGAACAGAAGGTTATCCATATTGTAAATGTCATCTCTCTTAAGCTCCATTGTAGTCCAGGGATATACGAGGGCGACATCTGCCTTATAAAGTTCGTAATCTTTTAAAACCCTTAGAAGCTTTGAGTACTCCTCATTAGCTCTTTTTGTTTTCCGCCATAGATTTAGATCACTCCAATCTACCCACCACACTAGACCTAGAGAGCCATGAGCTATACTAGAGTATATCTGCTCCGAAAAGCTCTCAATAGGTATTTTATATCCCATCCATGAGTTAAACGCTTGACCATTACATGTGTAGATCTTATTAAAGCCCATTGCACTCCTTACGAGATCCTTTATATATTCATATACGTATATTATGTACCTATGGTCGAACTCTAAGGGGTACATATCCTCATGGCCTATATCTATGACCTTAGCCATTCGAAATATATCATTCCCCGAGTATACACATTGATAAGTACAGGGATAGAAATCATTAAGTTCATGTGTTGCAAGAAGTGGCATCAAGTTCTTAGCAAAACTAATTAATTTTCTTAAGAAATTAGGGATTATCTCAGCATGATAGTCAAGCCACTCCTTCCACAAAGATGGATTTTCTGCGCTCCTTGGAGGCTCAACTTCATTCCAATCCCTGAAATTAGTGCCATGAACTTCATTAAACACTTTAATATCCCCATACTTCCCCTTAATCCATGATCTGAAGCCTTCAACGCAGTACTTACAGTAACAACATGGTTTAAGCGGCCCTCCTCCAAATTCTGGTACATCAGTCCTATAGTAAGCTTCATGTATAAAGCTCATCAGCGGGAGCCCAGATATCCTATATAAAGCGGGATGCTTACCGAATTCCTTTATGAAATCCTCAACCATCTCCTTAGCGACATTAAATAGTAAGGGGTTATTAAAGCAACCTATATTAGCATAACGGGGATCATCTGCCGTAGTTCCATCAGCACAGACGACTTTTACTTCGGGATGCTCGTTTATCGAAATGTGTGGCTGGAATACAGGAACTACCTTCAAACCGAGCTCCTCTGCCTTATCTAAGAAATACTTTATTTTCCACTTCTCTACACCTCCTACAAATAACCATACTGAGTTTATAGACGCATTCCTCATGACCTCTAAGTACCTATCTATATCCTTCTTAGTCTTTAAGCGACCCAATAGATAGAAATAAGCGCCTATTATTGGCCTCTCTAAGTACTCTTTGACTGTTATCAAACGATCACCTAAGCTTATATCTCATAATACTGAATTTAACGGTTCTCTTCCTATAAGGAAAGCTAGTGTTATGAATTATCATGAATACAGGTCAGCTGGTTTGGTATTCCTCATCTCTCAGTAAGGGGATACGCTCATCATCCAAGTCTAATTAGATATCACGATAATTTAAATCAATTGCTTGTTGCAATACCACTTCACTAGATAAAACAATCTATGCATATCGGACTAAAGTACTCTATGTGTCTACACAATTATGCGAACTAGTGAGTATCAGTAACCCTAGTGAAAAACATTATTGAACATTCAGCAGATTTAATTTCATGAAATGCCCTACTTCTCGTCACTACCTTTTTATACTATGAATATACTCTGTTTGCTGTATATCCTATATCATATTTATGCATAAACTTAAAATACTTTACGCTTAATAGATACATAATCAGTGTTGTCCAGTGTTCAAGTGCTGGATCTTCGCCTCATCTTAAACTACAATATGCTTTTATTCATCAGACTAAATTCATCATAAATTATTATTATATTAATTGAGATACTAAATTTCATTAAATTTCTCTTATTTTTCTTGAAGTAATATCATTTCAACATATTTGAATTATTCTATACTAAATATAGTGACATAAGAGAGAAATTTCTTCAGTGAACAAAGAGAATTTAAAAATTGTTAAAATGTTCTCAGGCTTACATTTTAAGCGAGGTGAATGGATAAATGAAGCCAACTACTTGGCCATATCCGGCATAAAATTCTAGGTAAAAGAATATATAGCCTTTTTAAACATTATTATTTGTGATTGTAAGGAGTGGGCTCTTAATACCTCCCAGAGGTAAGATAAATATTCCTGTTGATGACTTTTTACTCGACATAGTTTTCTCCTTATTTGAATTAGATCCACATCTTGAAAAAGAAATAGCAAGTAAATTAGGTGTGAATCCCGCAACGGTTAGAAAGAAAATTGATATATTAAGAGAGAGTGGGCTTCATGTTAGTGCAAGACCTAATATTGCTAGGCTTAAACTCAGAGGTATCATTGCTGTAGTCGAGTTCACTAAAGTGATAAGTGAGGGCACTAGGCTTAATTTATTAAAAGTAAGACCTTATTGGCGATATATAAACCGAGGATATGAAAGTACTAGAAAGGTATATATTGCTAACTATGCGCTTCCTTTTAATTATGTTAGTAACTTGAGGGCTTATTTTGAGATGTTGAAGAAAAGAGGCTTTGTAGCCTCTTACTCGATTTATGACTTTGTAAATACTTTCTACAATAAGTTCTCAATGGAGTATTATGATCATAAGAGGAGAAAGTGGCAAGTAAATCCTATGGACTGGGCACACGATATAATAACATCAAATAATAGTAATGTACCTGAAGTATTTAGTGAGGATTTATATAATGAAGGTACTCGCTTAGATAAAATAGACCTTATCATGCTAGAGGATTTAGAAGCATATGGCCTCACTCCTCTCTATAGTTTTGCATCTAAGCTCGGTATCTCTCCTCAACAAGTATATGTTCACTATTTCAATCATATACGAAAACAAAATCTAATATTGCAATATGTGCCGCTCTTGTATACTGTATATCCCAGTCTAGCGTTTAAAATACTACTAGTGCTTAAAGTTAATAGAAAGGACACGTTAGGCAAAATAATAAACATATCTCAAGGTAGACCCTTCCTAGTTGCTACCTGTGCTGATCCCTATTCTGATACTGTAATATTAATTCTTAGTCTAGTGAGAACTGCTCTGGTGCTCCTTTATAATGCGGTTGACTACTTAACGGAAATTGGACTGGTCAAGAATTATAGGATGATCCTTCTTGATGATTTAATAATAGGGCAGAGTATACCCTATGCTAAGGCATATGACTTCGGACGTTACAGGTGGAGAGCGCCCAGG
>JAGGUS010000268.1 GCA_021158375.1 Thermoprotei archaeon | reverse complement strand
CCTAGCGGAAAGGTATTAGATGCAATTCTAAGCCTATGGGAAAAGGTTAAAAATCCAGGTGTATAGCCATGAAGAAAATAAACTATGAAATACTCCTAAAAGCTATAGGTGCCGTGTTCTTGATACTTTTTGTACTCCTACCATCCTTTTACCTTTTAGGCTTCATGATCGTTAAGTGGAATGATGTATATCGAGAAGTATTTGCTCACCCATTAATAGGCAGTAAGTTTTGGCATGAAATACTGCGCTATCTTGCTCTCTCATTTAGGTTAGCCATATTTACAGTATTAATCGATCTATTAATAGGCGTTCCCTTAGCATACGTTCTAGTTAAAAGCGATATACCTGGTAGAGGCTTGCTTGAAGACCTCACTACACTGCCCTTAGTAGTGCCGACTTCTGGATTCGGATTTGCTACAATGCTTACGTGGACTACTAGTTATGGACTTACTGCCCTAGTAGGTAAGCCTATAGGTATCAATTCGATAATTCCTTTAATAAAAGTTCCTGCATTAATGTTAATAGTTCACGTTTCTCTAACATTTCCATATGTAGTAAGGACAGTAAGTGGAGCGCTAAGGGACGTAGAATCGTCCTATGAGATAATATCTAGGAGCCTTGGTGCCTCCAGCCTTACTACTTTTCGTAGAGTTACTCTACCTATGATCATGCCAAGTGTCTTTTCAGGATCTGTATTAGCTTTTGCAAGATCCCTTGGGGAGACTGGTGCAACAATGATAGTTGCGGGAGTCAGTACTACAGCTCCTATAGCTATAGTTAAGTGGGAGTTTGAGAACAAATTAGCTCCTGCAGCATTTTTAGGTGCTCTCCTAATTGGTATTTCTCTCGCAATAATAGTACCTGTAGAACGTCTATCAAAATCTACTATGATTAGACATTTAGCTCCTACAAGCTTAGAGATAAAACTAGCTCAATTCGAAAGGAAAATACCTAAGTTCACCAGGTATATTCGCGATGTACTGGTTGTACTACTCTTAATGTTGATCGTAATGGCTCCAGTTGGCATGCTCCTATATAGCGTTGTAAGATACTGGAGTAGAGATCCATATACTGGGCGAATTGAAAGTAGCGTTAAATATCAATTATTTGGCCCTTCAAGATACTGGGATTCAATAATATATTCCATCAGAACTTCCTTTATTGCGTCAACATTAGCTACATTAATATCAATGTACATAGCCATAGTAACCTTGCCTCTAATAACTAGGTCACGTATAGGCCATATAATTAGAACATTACTTAAAATCCCCTTGGTAATACCTACTAGCGCATTAGGCCTAGCTATGATTTTATTATGGGGACCAAAAGGCTTCAATTTGATAAGCCCTGGAATCTGGCTTATAGTATTCACGCATGTAGTATTCTCAGTGCCTGTAATTGTTGAAACTACTGTAGCTTCCTATTATGAATCAATGCTTGATGTTTATGAAGATACTGCTAGAAGCCTCGGTGCATCTCTCTACGATGTATACGAGACTATAACTTTACCCATGACGAGGCGTGGTCTTCTTGCAGGTACCCTTCTCGCCTTTACTCATTCATTAGGAGAAACTGGCGCTACATTTATAGTTATGGGTAGTGACATGACTCTATCTACCCTAATAGTAAATATGGTTGAGGCATTAGCACTTCCTGCAGCCATGTTCGCATCATTATTGATAATATCGATATCCCTAGTTCTTCTATGGATAATCAGAACATTATCTCACTAAGGTGAGGTAATCTAAATAAATTAAATACCAAAAATTCTACACGGTGGATAGATATGGAGTATCTATCTAAAGTGGATAAATTCGTACTTGCATATCTATGGCACGAATATGGTGGTTCGACGTATTTCAGCAGGGGAAGTGAAAGTCCAGAAGAATTCTTAGCACGTTTCATATTAGATGATATATTCTCAGGAAGGAGGCCAGGACATTACGAAAAACTACGTACAAGCATAATTTCTTCAATTAAGAAACTATCTGAGTATTGGATGTTGCAAGTGAGTGGCTATGATATACGCCTTACATCGTTTGGACAACAAGTAGCTAAAGGAATAAGCAAAGAGGAATATGAAAGGATAAAGGAGGAATTAATAAAAGGGAAGATCAGCTAGATTAAGAAGCATGTGCGTATAACACAAAAGTTAACATTTATTTAACTACAAATGGGGCCTCCCTCATGAGTGAGATAGAGATAACGCCTATAGCTTTCGACTCATTAGGCGTGCGCTCAATGGCTACTCTCATTGAGACTAAGGATGTCATATTATTTATAGACCCAAGTGCGGCATTAGGTCCTAGACGATATGGCCTTCCCCCACATCCTATTGAGTTAAAAGCACTTGAGGATTCACTAGACAAAATCTCTACAATGATAAGGGATGCTGAAATTGTAGTAATAACCCATTATCATTATGATCATCATAATCCAAATGAGCCTGAAATCCTTAAAGGCAAAAAGGTATACCTCAAACACCCTAAAGATCATATTAATGTAAGTCAGAAGATAAGAGCAGCCCGTTTCTTAAAATTATTAAAAGATGTAGGTAAGCCTAGTAGGATAGAGTATGCTGATGGTAAAGAGCTAAGAATTGGAAATACCATAATTAGATTTTCTGAACCCGTACCTCATGGCGTTAATGATAGGTTAGGTTATGTAATAATGGTTACTGTAATATACAGAGATGAGCATGTTCTCTTTACATCGGATGTTGAAGGCCCTCCTCTTCCTATTCAGAGAGACATAATAATACGTGAAAATCCATCACTATTAATACTCGATGGTCCTATGACCTACATGTTGGGCTATAGGTACTCAAGAAAGGCTCTAGATAACTCGTTAAATAATCTCAGAGAAATAGTGCGCAATACAAACGTTGAAATTATTATAATAGATCATCACTTCATGCGAGATCTAAAGTATAAGAAGTACATCGAACTAATGATTACATCTTTTCCAAGGAACATTACTCTTTCTTCTGCAGCAGAATTCTCAGGATGTGAACCGTTATTATTAGAAGCAAGACGAAAGGAACTCTATGAACATAGTGAGTGAAACGACGAATGCTGACTAAGATTTTCTAAATGTGATAAGTCTTATATGCTATACGTAGTGTAAAACAAATTATTGATCAGTATGCCAAGTTTCAAGCTCTTCTGTAGCTACTGTGGAAAAGAATATCCAGCCGATGCGAAGATATGGTGCTGTACATGCGGTAAACCGCTAGATATAGAAGTAGACCTAAAGGATGTAGGATTGATGCTAGAGAAATTAAGGACTCGTGAGCCAAATATGTGGCGTTATCGAGAATCACTACCGATTAAATCAGTTAATAATATAATCTCCCTTAATGAAGGATATACTCCACTAGTAACTAGAAAATTATACGGACTTGAAGTACACTTTAAGCTTGACTATCTAAATCCTACTGGATCGTTTAAAGATAGAGGTGCAAGCTCTCTTATAACACATCTTGTAGAAATTGGAGTAGACAGTATAGTAGAGGATTCCTCTGGAAATGCAGGTGCTGCCATAGCTGCATATTCATCTATAGCAGGTATAAAATGTAAAGTGTTCGTTCCTGCTGGTGCTCCTGAGGGGAAGAAACTCCAAATAAGATCCTATGGCGCTGAACTAGTTGAAGTAAATGGTTCAAGAGCTGAAGTGAGTAAAGTAGCTATGAAAGAAGGCGAGAAATCATATTATGCAAGCCATCTTTGGAATCCATTCTTCATTGAAGGATTAAAAACCATCTCCTATGAGTACGTAGAGCAGACAAAGGGATACTCCCCAGATGTGGTATTCATACCTGTAGGAAGTGGCGGTCTCTTCTTGGGGATATACAAGGGATTTAAAGAACTTAAGAAACTTAACGTAGTTAATGTAATGCCCAGGCTTATAGCAGTACAAGCACAAGGTTTTACTCCAGTTTACGATCTAATGTATGGCAAACACGAGAGTGAGATCCCTAAAGTAATATTAGCTGATGGAATAGCTATACCACATCCTCCTAGAGTAGACCAAGTAGTTAAGGCAATTAAAGAGACAAAGGGAGATGTAGTAGTAGTCTATAACGATGAAATAATTAAGGCGTTTAAAGAACTGGCTAAAATGGGATTCTTTGTCGAACCCACCTCAGCTACTGTATTAGCTGCACTTTGGAAAAGCCTAGATCTAGGTCTTGTAGAGAGAGGAGAGACTGTATTCCTTCCATTAACTGGCTTTGGTCTTAAAGCAATAGACAAATTGCTTAAAATTGGGG
>JAGGUS010000027.1 GCA_021158375.1 Thermoprotei archaeon | reverse complement strand
TTGATTCTGGTGATTTCTCTGCTTGTTTTTAGTTGCCTATACTGGTATTGAGGGTTTTCTTCGTAGGTCTGGTTTTCTTTGGTTGAATGAGAAGCTCTCTGATTTCGGTGGTGTTGCCGTTCTTGATGATCTAAAAAGAGTTCATGATAAGGTCTTGGCTGGTGTTAGGGATGTTGGTGAGGATGATGCTAGGCTTGCTTTGGATGTTCTTAGGGCTCTTATTGGTCTTAGTGAGTCTTCTGAGGAATATGTTGGGATCAGCTCGACTGATATTCTTGTTTCTCTTTGTTTTATTGGGCTTTTGATTTCCTTCTCCATTAGTGGTCTTCCGTTGTGGTTTGATGCTGTGCGTATTCCTTTGCTTGCCTTAGCTGGTCTTTATCTCTTTAGTCGTTTGGTTGGGTTTTGATTTGCTGGTCAGGTCTCTTGAGACATTTAGCTCTAAAACACAATTTTAAACTCTTCATCATCAATAAGTAGACCATTGATGAAATGATGAAAGTCACGCTGTCAGAAGGTCTTAAGCTGTCATCTCCTCCAGCCGCTTACATATGCCGTTAGTATGCTCAAGGTAGTTGCAGATCTCTGCTGTATGTTTTGCGGTCTCTGGCTGTAGGTTGAATGGGGCTGTGGTGGCATCTGGTTTGGGCATAGAGAGTATCCCTACTCTTAACCGATTCATCATTTTTCGCGGGTCTTAGTTATTATCTGTTTATCGATAACTATAAGGCTATCATCATCAGGAAATATGAAATCGCGGAAGAGTAAGCCATATTCGTTGCGATTGGAGACTTGTCGTGAATGGAATACATTTCGCTAGAGGAGCAAGAAGAGCTTTAGCTTTTTCTATAATATTTGTCTATAACATGGTATCCTGGCAAGATGCTGTCTAATTTGTTAATTCCAGCTACACGCTCGTCTATCTATAATTAGGTATAACGACTACTATATCTTCAATACACAAACTAGCATAATGGTATGATATGAGCTCTATAAGCTGTTCCTCTATATCATTCAACGTATTACCCCCAGAGTATAATCTTACGAGGATTTAGATAATTGCGGAGGCAATAAGTGATTCTCTATTGACAGAAGGTTTTCTCCTGTTCTAAGAAAACGGGGTGATAGCAGAGCTTAGTATACTTATCTTCAAAATTTATCTGTTTAGAAGAGTTCGATTATACGATTCCATATGCTACAATTACATGCTGTTATCCAGCTATGAGTAAGGCCATGTGTTTTGAGTTTACGAAACTTTCCTTTAAAGTGTGCAAGGAGGGCTTTTGTTTTTCTTTTTAGACTTTCTAGGCAGTTTGGGGAGAGGGCTAAAATTGCACGGTAATCTGCTGCTCTCACGTTGAAGGTCTCTGATAAGAGCTGTTTAGCAATGAGTGTGGTGTTTTGGAATTTTTGAAATGTTTTGTCTAGTAGTTCTTCTTCTAGGCTTTCAATGTACTTTATGTTTTTGAGTTCTACGATGAAGACGATGAATCTATCCTCCTTGGAAATAACGTATATAAAGTCACAGTGAGGACCTTTAAATCTATCTGTTAGCTTTTGGAATAGTTCTAGGTTTAGGAGTAGATAGGGTTCTCCTCCCTCTATTTTTACGCTACAGTTCCCGTCTTTATCTCTGTAGTTGCCTTCGAGTTCGTGCATATCTGGTACCTGCCCTTCGTCTATAAGTTTATTGCCCAAGATGCTAGTATGTCTATGACCTTTGTTATTCCTGGTACGTGTTCCATAATGTTTGTTGGCTTCTCTTCTCTGACTATGACTCCACTAGGAGTTGGTTCATAGTAGTAGAATCTCATGTCTATGTTTGTTGCACTGGATGCTTTTTCGGCTAAGAATTCTAGATCTTCATCTTTGGGATGTATGCCCTGCATTTTAAGTAGTTTCCTTATTAGTTCAAGGACTTTCTTTTTGCTGGGTTTTAGTGCTTTTATGTATGCCAATGTTACTGCAAGTACATCGCTATGCGTGCTTATAACTAGCTTATGACCGTAGGTGCTTGCTAGTCCAGCTAGTCCTAGTGCCATTAATACTTGTGCTGATGGATGTAGTTGTGATTCTGGTTCTTCGATGAAAATGCACGATTTTTCTGGTGTGTCTAGTATTGGTAGAAGTATGCCTGTAATCTCGCTGGCTAATGCTGAAGCCCACTTTATTGGAACCCTTTTATGTTTTTGTTTTAATTCTTCAAATCCCCAACGCTTGTACATGACTACACCGGTCTCTTTATCATACCATAGGTCTCCCTGGATTATTGGCTTGAATATTTTGATTATTTTTTCGTCATATTTACCCTCTGAGAGCATGCTTCTTCCGCGACTGAGTTTAGAAATATATGAGTAGGAGAGTCTATCAGTTTCGTAGTATGATAAGATTTCCCTCCTTTGAATGGGTTCCTGTGATATGTATTCTAGCTGGTAAACGAGAGGGCTTCTTCCAAAGGGGATAAATAGGATTGATTGAATTCCTAAAAGATCCTGATATAGTCTTGTAATGGATTTGCTAATCTCTTTTTCAAGATGTGTTGAAATAGATTTGTAGATGGACTCATATGATGGACGAATTCTTCTTAAAAATAATGTTAAGTGATGTCTGTCTCTAATGGGTATTAACATGTACAAACTTGTTGGTGAACTTAGAACTTTTTGGTAAAATTCATCTGTCATTTTTGGTGCTTTAAATGTATGTAATATCCTTTTTTCAAGTGTTTTAAAAAGTAAACTTCTCTCGTCTATGTTAATTGTTATGACATTTTCTAGAACTAATCTTCTCTCTTTTGTGACTAAGATGAGCGATATTTGATCTTTTATGTTCATGTACAACTCAGGACTTTCGAAACTACCTAATCGAGTGTGAGTGAGGGGATTTTTTTCTAGGGGCTTTAGAGTCTCTAAAAGCTCTGGAAGTAGTGTCTTGGGTAAACTCTTATCTTTGATGATAATCTGGGAGTCTTCATGTGTAGGGAGTATCTCCTGTAGTACATTTTGTATGTTTTCCTCCACTAACTTATTAACCTCTTCTAGGCTTATACCCATTCTTCTCTTAAGGCTAGCTATAATTTTATGCTCTCCTTCTTTTCTAACGACTATTTGATCTGCATTTATTTTATGTTTAATCATGTCCAAGATTTTATCAAGTTCATGACTAGGAGGGTGTATGAGCTTATAGAGGACAACCAATCCTATTAGAGTATGGACTGCTTCCTCTAGCTTGTCAAACTTATTGGGTTCTAAAATATCACGTAGGGTCTGTCTCAATAAGTTATCTAATGTTGTCCTATCTAGCGGTAGGAATAAGGCGTATAAGACTTTGAGAGTATATGATTTGCCTACATTTGGTGGTCCTATCAATACTGTTATATCTCCTAACTTCAACTCTGCCTCGTCTATTGGTCCTAGCCTTCTTATCAAAATGTGCATTGATTGCACCACTATAATTAATTTAGTTATTTGAACTCACTAAAATATTGTTTTTAATAATGAGCGTTAAGGTTTTAATGAGGATTGCTGTTGCCGAAGAGGGTAGGCGTTTTCGTACCTCCGGCGTTAACTGGCTAAGCGTACTTGAACTAGGTGCTAGATCTCACTTCATAATGGTTTTGAGAAAATCTGTAATGTACATTAACCTCTATACTGTTGTTTGCATAGGGATGGTTTATACTTATGGGAACTCTTGTCACAGAAACTATTAGGTTTTTCTTTTTGTTTCCTCCTTCTAAGAAGGAAAGGTTACATGCGGAGTAACCGCTTCAGAATTTTAAGACAAAAGAGTATGTGTGTCGTATTGCTAATTGATTTTGATTTATTAGTACTTGATGTTGTAATATCTGTTGGTGGCTAGTATGATTAGGGTTATTCGTGCTAGGTATGAGAATAGTGTTTTGAAGCCGTTAGAGAAACTAGATCTTAGAGAGTGTGAAGAAGTTGAGGTGGTTATTCGCAGTTGAGCTGTTCGGAGTTTCGGTTCTCTTCTCCGTAGGAAGCCTTATTTAAAGCTTGAGGATGTTGATAATATTATTGAGGGGATTGAGAGTGAAGGTATTCTTTGACTCTGACGTTCTCCTTAGGTATCTCGCTATTAGAATAGGTTTATTAATGAATACTTATGTAGGAAGTTTTGATGGGCTTTAGACGTCGCTGGTTGGGATATTGAAAATCTTCTTTCATGAGTAATGTGAAGTGTAGTATAAAAGGTTATATACTCCTGTGGGCTAGTATAAGACTGGATGAAGCCCTCGACCGCCAAGGGTTGAGCCTTGGGGGATGAGTTTGGGGCGGAGTTGGTCCATTCTTATAATCTCCATTTTAATGGTAGTCTTGACCTGACTTCTTTGAGTCT
>JAGGUS010000121.1 GCA_021158375.1 Thermoprotei archaeon | reverse complement strand
TGGAAAGACAGAGAATGGTATTTAATGTGGCTGTAGAGCTCGCTAAGGAATACGACCTTCCACTAAACATTCATAGCATGAAAACAGAAAAGGAGATCCTAAATATCCTCCTCAAAAAGGATATAACGAAGGCAGTATTCCATTGGTATACTGGAAGTTATGAGGTATTAAGGAAAATAATAGAAGTCGGATACTACGTATCTGTTAATTTATCACTACGTTATTCATCGAGAGCAAAAGAAGTAGCGAATAGAACTCCACTTGGTTTAATATTATTAGAGTCAGATTCACCTTATTACTTCAAAGGAGAGTATTCAACTCCCGAGAAGGTAGTAAAGGTTGCGGAATTATTAGCCAACGTGAAAGGAGTCGACATAAAAACGGTAGAGTATGTAACTACAAGGAGTGCACAGTTGTTGTACAGTATATAGGAGAAATAATAGGGAGTAATATCTCAATTTTGTTAAAATAAGCCTATGAACTTAAACATTTCTGCAGTCTTGTTACTCCCTTACAATCCTATATATGTGAACTTCGAGACCATCGAAATAGTCCTCGAACGTGGATGATTTAGGTGTGATTATCCTACCTTCGCCATAGACTTCTATTACATAACCTTTGGGCATACCATCCATTGTAATTTTTAATTTTACTGGCTCTTCTTGGACATTTACAGCAAATATGTAAATTGTTCCGTTATACATTTTTACCATCAATGCTATAGGCGAAATTAACGTTTCATTCTTTACACTCACTGCATCCTTTCTATAAAGAGTTGGTGAGTTTAAGATCGGAGCTAGTTCAAGTATTTGCTTATTTATATTCTTTATTGCTTGAGACATTTCCTTATCTGCTAAGAGTCCTGCTTCGATGAATACAGGTTTAAATTGATGGACAAAATAGATAATGCCCATTGAACCATGAATTATCGACATCCAGACCTCAGCCTTCACTTGACGGGGAGTTGGCTTTACGTTAGGATTGTCAATACGAGTAGTCTCAATGCAATTCCATATTATTTTCTGACCCCTTGACCATTCTCGTAAACGCACAACCCCTCTTGCAACATACCAGAGCTTCCCTGCAATCTTTGGATCCTTATGGACAACAGGGTAAATGTCAAATGAAACGATATCGCATCCCTTTATGTACTCTAGATAGTCTTCAGGATGATTTGTCCGCACTCCACGTCCATACCATTCATCCCAAGCGACACCTTGTCCTAAGTTAAGTAATATCGGTCGTGTTGGATCAGTAGTCCTCATTTTCATATAATCCTCAATTACTTTATCTGGTGGAATAGGCGGGCCATAACTTCCATCTGGAAGTCGCTGTGCATTATCAGGTTCATCTGGTTGTAGCCATCCAATTATAATTGAGTCATTAATATACCTAAGGGCAACATCATTCTGGGCACAAATCACATACATTCCCACTTTACGTAATTCCTCAAGTTGCTCTTCAGTAGGGCCTTTCCAAAGACCAACATATACATTTATGCCCAATTCTTTGTACTTAGCGGCATTCTTAGGATTCTGAAGCCAAACACATAATGGGAAGAAATTAGGATCCTTCGGAGGACCATTCTTCCATTTAGCATAAGGACTCTCAAACTTAAGAGACCTTCCTCGACTTAGAATTTCATTCCAAGATATCTTAACATACACTGTTTTAATAGAACCTTTCGAGGTATTTTCACGCGATATCACACATACTAATACAGATATCGCTACAAATAAAGTTATAAGTAAAACCTTCATTTTCTTCGATACTTTCAGCATTAATGATCCCTAATATTAGGTTATTATCGTTATAGTAACGTAAAAGCTTTTCATAAATAACATTTAAATGGTACTAGTAAGCAAAGCTTGGATAACCACCAGCAATTATTATACAAGATATCTTACCTTGAAACGAACGGGTTATCTTTAATATAGAACCTTAATGGGATGCTCAGATCTCTTGACACGTTTATTCTAAACGATGTTCCTATTTCACATGCCCTTACTTTTCTGCCCTCTTCTATTCTTAAATCTCCATTCTTAAGGAAAAGAGGCGCCTTATGGAATCTCTTATCTATCGCTAGCGCCTTAGTAAGCTTTCCAGGCCCGTTAGTCAGATTCTTTATATTATGACTCTCCCTTAGTTTCTTCATGATATCTATTCCCTCGAAGGGCTCAATAGCTCTTATGAGGACTGCTCCAATACTATTCAGTTCATGAGCTACGACATTTAAGAGCCATTGTCTATGAATGCCATATATTAAGGCAACACCAACTTCTCCTTCCATAGTCTTGGCTAGATCTCCTCCTCTCCTAGCTCTTGAAGCAGGGTCTTCTCTTCCAAAATATGCTTCTGTCTCAACTATAAATCCCGAAAGCCTAATACCTTTATATATCCTAACGAGAAGTTTTCCTAAGAGTTCTCTGGCAACTATATCAGGTCTTCTTAGATAAAATGTCTGCTTGAGTACACTCATCGGAATATTTGTTAATTGATACGCCTCATAAATAAATTACGACATTATAACCGTATAAACAAATCTATAAGTACCTAAAGCTAACTTATACAATGTATGGATCTCACTTCACTAAGGAGAGCATTAACTCCATCTGGATCTATATATGGCACCATCTTAGATGATGAAGGCCGCCCAGTAAGTAATGCACAAGTGAGAATTTATGGATCATCCCTAAGCACATATTCAGATTGTTCAGGTAGATACAGAATTGATAACATTCCCGTAGCTGCGCCTAGATACATTGTAATAGCTCTAAAAAAGGGTTATATAGAAGGTATGCAAGGTAATATCAACATTATAAAGGACGAGGACATTAGAGTAGACCTAGAGCTTATTCATAAGAAACACGCTCCAGAATACTTATCAGAGGAACTTACAGTACTATTTGGGTATTTAATAGCTATAACGCCTACAATACCCAATTTACCAACGCTAGACGCTATCTTAGAGCCCTCCTTGTACCCTGAGAAGATAAGGCCTTTCCTTAACCCTGGAAAGTATATTGAATCAGAAGATCCATTGGTTTCTAAAATTGCTGAGGAAATACTGTCATCGATTCCTAAAAGTAAAAGGAAGAAGCAGACTGTTATAGCGAAGGCAGTTTATGATTGGGTTGTTAAGAATATAAAATATGATCTAATGCGCAAGTTCCCTAATGATGTTACATGTGGTGAATGGCAGACCACTTTTGGAGCATGGGGCCATAGTTTTGAAGAGTGGTGTTATACTGCTAGTGAGGTGTTGAGAACTCGAAGAGCTATATGTATTGAGTTTGCTCGGCTTACAACTGCTCTATTAAGAGCTCTTAAAATACCTGCTAGACCAGCACCTCTAGTGGCTCATCCTGTAACGCAATGGTGGGTTCAATTACCTAACGGTATGGGATATTGGTGCTCTATGGACACCTCTAGAGGGAGTCTTGCTTATGAAGAGCGAGGAGACTTATGGGCGGAATTCCCATCAGCTAATGTTGAGCATATGATTGGCGAACTCGGTTATGCGATAAATGAGGATGCTCCCATACATATGTACTGGCATACTGAGCGGCCATGTCTTTGGCGTGAGAATTATGGTGAGCGACACATCTATGGGTATTCTGAGGATGGCCTCCGAAGAGCTAAAGCAGATTTGGAGTATTTTGAGCTGAAGGGCCACCTACCGTATTTTCGTAGGAGGAATATGCGAATTCCTCCAATGCGTAAACACTATGTTGTTCAGACCAGGGGCTTCTCTTTGACTTTATCCAATATTGGAGACCAAAGGAATTTAACTGTGAAGTTTCCCTTACCTATAGAAACTGAATATAGACAGCTAATAGCCTATACGCACTGGACTAATCATCCCGAATGGATTAGAAAAGTATGGATAGAGGAGGTTAAGGATAAACGAACGATGGAGAGCCTTAAGCTATATTGTATAAATTTCCTAATGGAATAAAATACTATTTTAAGATTTTATTTTAAAATGCCACCTAATTAAACTTAGGTGTCACTATGTTAACTTATGAGAATACCGCTCGCGAAATAGAGAGAGAATCCCCTAAGATGTGCGTTTTGCCAATAGGTAGTTTAGAGCAACATGGTGCTCATCTCCCCATATCAACGGATACAATAATATCTCTTGAAGTGGCGAAACGTATAGCATCAAGCCTTAATGCCCTTCTCCTTCCTCCCATACCTTATAGTCTCTCATTAGAGCACAAGAAGTCTAAAGCAACTATATGGTTATCGATAGAAACATTATGCTCTTTGATAAGGGATATAGCTAAAGCGCTTGATTCTCATGGCTATGAAGTGCTAATAATAGTCAACGGTCATGGAGCTAATTTCGTACTGCGAAATGTCATCAGGGAGCTAAATTACAGTTTAGACTTGCTCATAATATTAGTTGACCTAGGAGCTATGTATTTCGGTACTAGGTATTCAAAGGATGTACATGCAGGTCGATTAGAGACATCAATAATGTTATATTTACGTCCTGATCTAGTTAAGAAAGATTATATTAAGGATTACATCCCGCACGTTACTAGAGATTATCTAGATTATGCTTCTATGACTGACATCTCTCCATATGGTATATGGGGAGAGGCAAGCAAGGCCACGAAAGATGAAGGTAAACGGGCCATAAATAGGATAGTAGAAGATGCCTTAAGGTACATATCTGAAGTACTAGAATTCGTAAAGAAAAAGGAGAAATAAATTTTACTCCCAAGGCATTTTTAGCTTATCCCACATGGATTTAGGAAGCCTTATATCATATCTTCCTGGTTTAACTATGGGCAGCTGCCCGCTTTTTATCATCATAAATAATGGATTGTCCTTAGTCTTTAGAGGCATTTTTATTAAACTATAAGTCCTTGCGGACTCATAAATCGCCATCATGATTTCCATAGTATATCTGGCTTGGTATGCGCTTGATCTATGCTCCTTACGTCCCTCAATCCAATCTATTAATTCTGAAAACTCGGTATCCTTCTGAGGTGGGGCTTCTAGTTTTTGCCATCCTCTCTCCTTATCATTAAGGACAAGTAAGCTATTCCTAGTTACAATCATTATTCCATTGCTTCCGTAAACGATAGGATCTCGCGGAGATGAGTCTTCAGGAAGGTCTATTTCTATTATTCCCCTTACATCACCTTCAAAACATATAAGTCCCATACATAAGTCCTCAATAGGTGTTCCTCTTTCGAAGCGATCAGTCTTACGTTCAACTTGTCCAATAACCCATTTAGTCTCAGGATCACCTAGCCAATACCTCATTAAGTCAATATAGTGTGTCCCATTATTTAGAAGTCCGTCTCGTGTACGGCATACTATCATATGAGGTTTACCTATAATACCCTTCTTTATGAGATCTCTAGCC
>JAGGUS010000254.1 GCA_021158375.1 Thermoprotei archaeon | reverse complement strand
TAGGCAAAGCAGACACGGAGAAAGCTGCAAAAATTGCAGGATCTAGATTCTACTACCTTTTCGATGACCTAGTATGGCTAGAATATGCGCTTATAATGTATGCTATAGACTACTTAGTTAAAAAGGGTTATAGGCTCGTCGAACCTCCATTTATGATGAGGAGGAAATACTACATGGGAGTTACAAGCCTCTCGGATTTCGAGGATGCTATTTACAAAATAGAGGAGGAGGACTTATATCTAATAGCTACAGCAGAACATCCAATAGCAGCATTACATGCAGAGGAAATACTTAGCGCTGATGAGCTCCCATTAAAATACGTCGGCATAAGCCCCTGTTTTAGAAAAGAAGCCGGAGCTCATGGGAAGGATACAAAGGGAATATTTAGAGTGCATCAATTCAATAAAGTAGAACAGTTCATATTCTGTCTCCCAGAGGATTCAAGAAGGTACCATGAAGAGCTACTTAATAATGCTATGGAGCTATGGAAGGGACTGGGAATACCGTTTAGAGTAGTGCTGATATGCACAGGCGATCTCGGAATGGTGGCATCCAAGAAATATGATATAGAAGCGTGGATGCCAGGACAGGGGAGATATCGCGAGGTAGTCTCATGTAGTAATTGTACTGATTGGCAATCCTATAGATTGAAAATAAGGTATGTTAGGAAGGTTGGACAGAAAACTGAAGGATACGTACATACGCTTAACTCCACAGCAATCGCAACGACACGCGCGATAATTGCAATACTCGAAAACTATCAAGAGCCTGACGGAACAGTTATAATACCAAAGGTGTTAAGAAAATACTTGGAGCCTTTTGATAGCGCTCCTAAAGAGGAAATAAAGCCTATAGAGCGAAGATGATGATGGAAGAGACGAGCCGATCGGTGATGATCCCACCCTTATCTGATTTTAATAAGCAATATTCAGGATAACTTATAATAATCTTGAGGTATTTAGCAAAGTTATACTATTCTAGTGTAATGGAACAATATTTGTGATGCAAATTAGCAAAAGACTTAAGGAATTAAGTATAATGGAATTATGATGAGAGTCTTAACCACTAAACTCATTCATGCATTCGTCAACACCTTTAAGCTTATATGGAGGAGAGCTATAGTTGCTATCCTCTTCTAGCTCCTAAGTATGGTCGTGGTGTTCTACTCTGCCCACATCCGTGCAGATTTTATAAACTTGCTCACCACCATAGTAGTTGGTAAAGGAGGCTCTCTTCGAAACCTCATGATATTAGCTTTAATCCTTATTGCCTTATGGATAGCAGATTATCTAACTAACTTCGTTGGCGAGTATTCTCTTCAAAGTCTTAAACCATACTGCGGCACATATACCTTATTTAGATAGATACAGAGAAGTTCTTCTTGAAGAGGAACGTGATGAAGGAGAAGAACTTACAAGAGTCGATAGTATAGTCTGTAAGTCCGTCAGGTTAGTAAAAAATAGTGCAGAGATTCTCAAAAAAGTAGACTTTGAGGTAGAGAGAGGAAAAATCGTGGCGATTGTAGGTCCGACAGCTTCCGGTAAATCATCATTGCTCTTAATTTTGTCCAGAATGGAGGAGCCTAGCGATGGGGAAGTACTTGTGAATGGTATAAATTATAGAAGGTTTAGAATATCAAGCGTTAGGAGAAAAATATTTTACATACCCTCAAAGGACTTTTTCTTTAAAGCCCCAGTATTTGAGAACCTCACATTAGGTCTCCAAAAGGATGAGAACGATATTTTAGAGGCGTTAAGGATTGCTAAAGCAGACTTTATAGGAGATATAAATGCAATTCTGGATCCAGAGAAGCTTTCAGACGGAGAAAGACAAAGGCTCGCGCTTGCAAGAGCATTGATACTTAAGCCAGACGTTCTATTATTAGACGAAGCTTTAGATGCCGTTGATCCCACTACTGAAGAGTATATAATAAAGAACCTTAAAGCTTTGATTAACTCTGGAAGGTTAAGTTCAGTCGTGATTGTAACTCATAGGATGTCCTCATTAAGATATGCGGATCAGATATATGTTATCTCTAATGGAAGAACAGTATGTAGTGGAAGGTTAGAAGAAGTACTTAAGAAAAGTCCTGGACTTCGAAATATGATTTTAAAGTTTGAAGATGGGGAGCGCTAAAGTAGTCAATAATTGCGATGTATTATTTACGTTCAAAGGGAGAAGTATCTGCTCGACGATATGTACACTAACTCATAGATCTTTATTTTCAACGTATTCTTAGCTAGTATGAGTCTTTAGGTGATAAAGTAGGAGTGCCATTAGAGATTGGAGTCTAAGTAGGCTGTATTTCTTGGGATCCGCTTCAAATCCTTTTTGAGCAAGTCTATTCATAAGCTTCCTAAGCTTGTTAGCACTCATTCCTGATTTCTTGACTGCCTCAGAGAAGTTCTTACATAAGGCAAACAATTTGAGCAGTTCTAGTTCATCTTCATCTATTTCACGTACTTGTGGTTCTATTATGCGGGTGAGAACACTAATTATTGATCGCTCTATCAGATTTACTACTTCCTCTGGCTCGATGAATAGAAAGTAATTGGGTAGCAACATTACTTCTATGTTCAGTTCTTTCGCTAATTCCTTTGCTGATCTATCTGCAAAGCCTCGGCATATTATGAGAGGAGAAGCGTTTATTAGTTGAGCATTAGTGTAAGCCTGTCTTAAATCGGTTACTGAGATCTTTCCGGCTTTTACTTCTATTGCATAAAGGTTACCGTCTTTTTCTGCTACTAAATCTACTTCAGCTATATCTACGTTATTTCTTCTAATTCTCTTCCTCTTCTCTATTATCGTGAATCCCTTTTCCTCAAGGAGTGTTTTCGCGAGTTCTTCAACAGTTATTCCCCTAACTTTAGGCTTCATGAAGTTCTCACCTTAAATCATTTCCTACGCGGACCTACATCCGATAGAGAAAACGGTTTGAAACATATCCTAAATGCGGGGGAGTCCTCTAATAGCGTGAAATCATAGCTCATTATGTTCCTGAACTTTGGATCGGCAATTATGGAGAACGTATCGTAGTTAAGATCTCTCCACTGAGATAACGTATACTTACGTCCTGTTGATTCTTCAAAGAATATAAGCTCTTTGCCTGAGATATCCCAGAATAAATTGTAATTACTTATTATGTTACGTAAGGTGAACTTTTCAGCATACCCACCGACGAATAGTGGTGAGCCGTTAGAAACTAAGATGTTCCTCTCAAATACAAAGGCTATATGGCCTTCCTCGCCTTTGCTTAGTACTATTAAGCCCTTCTTCCCGAAAGCAAATATGTTATTTCTTATCACATTCTCACGACCGTAATGTTGGTGGAAGCTCCCGCTCATGGTATTATAGACTATGTTATTTTCAACAAGTATATAGGAACTGCCCTCATCTAAATAGATGCCCCACCCGCCGTAGTCGTAGGCCTCGATGTTGTATATGAGGTTATAACGGATTACTGTACCAGGTTGTATGCCTAAGGTGTATATCCCACCTAGATCGCTTAATAGGCCTTGTCCAATATCGTGAATGTGATTGAACTCTACTACGTTATACCGAGTATAGCTTTCGCCGTACCCCCAAGTCCAGCCAATAGATATGCCTGTGTAATAGAGATCGTGTATGTGATTATGCGCTATTAGGTTACATCTACCATGCCCTATACATATGCCTACAGCACTATGAAATATCCTTCCTCCATGATGGATATGATTATCGGTAATTACGATATGATGCGTAGCCTCTAAAGGATTCCTCGGTATCTCATGAGTTCCTACCTTAATTCCGCCAGCTCCTATGTCATGTATTTCGTTTCCCACTATCCTAATATCGCTACATCCACTACTAACTTCAATTCCATAACCACCTACGTGAGATATCGTACAGAATTCAATAGTACAAGACTTAGCGCCTTTAAGATATATGGCTCCAGGGACGAGAGATGCCGCTTGATGTGAGAGGATATAATCCCAGTCAGTATATTGGAACGTCAATCCCTTGAGAACTATATGCTCCACGTATCTACTCTTACTAGGCTCACCAAGGAACTTGATTAGATACCATTTAAGCCTAGGTGCCACGATTGTTACGTTACCTAATCGCTCATTAGGCATAGGGATATAGTATAGCTTTCCACTATTACGATCTAGATACCATTCGCCAGGTTCGCTTAAGGCTTCAAAAACGTTTTCAACATAGTATCGGGGGTATTTATTGTGCCAACCATCCCTAAGGACAAAGAGCGTCTTGGAAGTTAATGTAACTGAGTTGTGCTCTTCATTAACTGATTTTATAGGTATTCGCTCCTCAATCCAGAAATGAAGAATTACGATTTCAACATCTTGTAAATTTCTCCAATTCTTTATATCGCCAGGATTATATGAGAAGGAGTTACTCCCCTCCTGTAACCTTAGCTTTAACAGCATCATGGGATAGTTGGGAACGCTGGCTATATGATAAAATCCATGTTTTGGTAACCTTGGTCTAGACCTCCTTTCACCATTTACAAATAACTGTCTAAAGTACCACTTCCCTTCTTTGACTTCCGGAATTTCAGTAACCCATACTTTCTTTCCATTTAAGTCCTCAACATTGAACTCTTTAAGTAAAACCCCACCACTTATGATGGGGTGTTCGCCAGGATAAGCCTGATAGATTATCGGACATTCATTAGTACCCGAGTCCTCAGGAGTGAAGATGAGGGGTTCCTTAAGGTGATAAATGCCACCTCGAATCATCACAATGATAGGGCTTTTTAGGCCCTCCTTACGTTTAAGTTCACGAATTGCATCTCTCGCTCGAGTAATTGTAGCAAAAGGACCATCAGTTCTATCTTTATTAGGTTCAGGCAATTTCCCAGACCATGAGTCAGAACCGTTAGGAGAGACATAAAATATGATGAATTTAGATGTATTTTGCATTTGAGAAGCCTCATTTGAAGTCATGTGTTCCATCCTTAACAATAAGTGAAAGAAAGCATATATAAAAGCGCTTATTACAATGAACATAAGTGTTATTGAGATGTAGCGCTTATTCATTTCGTCTTCCCTTGATATTTACCTTAAACACTTATATTTACAATAGCGATAGCATATTCACTAAAAATCCTCTGCTAAAAATCAAGAAAAAGGAGATGTTAGCATTACAAATACTTCTCGTAAGGAGGTTGATAATGGTTGTAGAGAGTACTATCATTCGATTTCCAGTATTTCTACGATGAAGCTAACAGCGTGGTTGGGCTTTATTAAAGTGATATCGTGTTTAATCCTAATTTGTGCATATCTATCCATGTTCGCTATGCGTATATCTTTCAAAGACCATGTA
>JAGGUS010000074.1 GCA_021158375.1 Thermoprotei archaeon | reverse complement strand
TAAAAGGAAATGTCCCTAACTACAGAAAGACTAAAAATAGAGCATTGCCCTTAAGAGGAATAGCAATGAATACGGTAATATTCCTGGTAGCATATGGATTGCTTTCTACAGCAAGAGGGATGATAGACCCGATTTTACCAATTTATCTAAAGGAGAGGTTTAGTATGAGTAAATCGGAGATAGGCTTATTTTCTTCATTTGGATTAGGGCTTGCTACGATGATTATACAAATACCGAGTGGTATTCTAGGTGATAGAATGGGATATAAAAGAACACTATTGCTCTTTGCCTCTTTAATTCCAATAATAGCTTTTTCCTGGCCTTTTGTAACTAATATAGTGATGTTAGGGATTATGTATATGTTTTTAATAGGGGCGTGGAGTGCAACATGGTCTCCTTCAGCATCATATCTAGTGAAAATGACAGAGGAAGACGAATTAAATATTGCTATGACATTAAGGCAGATATGTATACGAGCAGGGTTTATAATAGGACCTATGATCTCGAGTTATGCATGGACTAAACTCGGACTTTCAGATACATTTGAAATAGTTGCTCTGTTAGCGCTCATAGCATTTCTCATATCGTTACTACTAAAAGGAGATAAAGGAAGCAGTTAATATTTCTGTAGTGCTAATAACAAATCGTGCCCTTAAAAGAGGTAATAGAGCTTATAGCGCCATCGTTAGTGACACTACCTTTAAGCAGTACTATAAAGCTTACTTTGTCGTATTTGATTAGGATTTCAAGATTAGTGAGAATAAGCCTGCCCGATGGGATGAAGATCTGTATTCCTTCAATGATATTAAGCACTGCTTGGAATAACATATTACACATTTATTACCATAAAGACTACGAACTCATACGTGAGTACATACCAAGGAATGGATGGAAAGTCTTTGATATAGGTAGCTTTATAGGTGTATGGCTCCTTAAAGTCGCTCAGTATGTGGGCAGTAATGGTTTAGTTATAGGATTTGAACCGAACCCTATTGCATATAGAATAGCGTATGTTAACGTTAAGCTAAACGGTCTAAGGAATGTACTCCTATCTAATTATGCCATAGGTGATTATGATGGCATAAAAACCCTCTACATGTCTGAGGATCTCATAAATTCATCGTTTATTGAGGATTATATAGTTGATATGGGAAGATGTATAGTTAGTAGAAGATGTACGAGAATGATTACTCTTGAGAAGGCATTAAAGATGTATAATATAAGTAAATTAGATCTAGTAAAAATCGATGTTGAGGGATATGAATACAATATACTATCGTCTTCAAGGAGGATACTAAAAGATGACTTCATAAAGCGGCTTATAATAGAGGTGCATAAGAATGTAGTTCAACCAAAGGTTATAATGGATTTATTGGAGGATTTAGGCTGGAATGTAGTATATATTGATCTGGACTTAGAGGTACAAGCATTCGTCTACGCTAGCAAAGTAGAGTAGTACTGTTTAAACAGCGTGTTTCCTCCGTTCAACTATCTTAGCGAAATAATCAAACACCCATGCAGTATCATTAGGGCCAGGTGATGCTTCAGGATGGAATTGAACACATAATATATCCCTCTTCTTATCTATGACGCCTTCTACAGTCTTATCATCAGCATTTATAAACCAAAGCTTAAGACCTGTACGTTTAAGTGAATTAAGGCCTACGGCATAACCATGGTTCTGTGAAGTAACGTAGCATCTTCCAGTCATAATATCAATACATGGCTTGTTTTGGCCTCTATGTCCATAAGGAAGCTTATACGTCTCAGCACCAAGGGCTAGAGATATTATTTGATGACCTAAGCATATCCCTAACATAGGCATGTTGTATTCTATGAGGTCTTGCACGGTCTTAATTGTAGCCTTACATAACTTTGGATTTCCTGGTCCATTGCTTAATACCACACCATCAGGAGCTAAATCTACTATACGATCTGCTGTGACGTCATATGGAAGAAGAATTACATCAAATCCTCTCCTTAAGATGGATCTTACTATACTTAACTTAATACCACAGTCTATTATTGCTATAAGGCCTTTTCTTAAAGCCCTAGTCTTATATAGTACGGGTTTCTTAACGGAAACCTTGGCCACATAATCAATTGAACCATACTTAGCTGATTCTTTAAGTCTTGCTAATAGTTCTATTTTATCGATTTTCTCTCCTTCATAATATGGTTTAAGGATGCCCATCATAACTCCTTGAGTTCTTAATTTGGTAACTAAGGCACGTGTATCTATCCTATAGATGCCGGGTATTTTTTCGGATCTCAACCATTCATCAAAACTCATAATGGAGCTCCAGTGGCTCGGATTAAAACAAACTTCATGCACTATGACTCCTTCAGCCTTTATGCTAAAGGATTCGAAGTGTAAAGGAAGTCCATATTCGTCCTTCATATCATATGGAGGAACTCCATAATTGCCTATTAGAGGGTATGTAAAACAGAGGATCTGCCCTTTATATGATGGATCTGTTAGTGACTCTGTATATCCTACCATACCTGTGGTAAATACGACCTCTCCTATTACAGTTTTAGGGTAACCGAAGCCAAACCCATAGAAGGCTGTACCATCCTCTAATACTAGAACAGCTCTCATTTTTTCCATAACTTTCCCCACCTGTAATATTCATCTAGAGAACTTACCGTTATTTCGCCACCAAGTAAATAATATTTAAATGCTTTCACTAAGTAGTAAGCTAAGTTGAGATCTAAGACCAAGGGTACTAAAAAGTCTGCACAAGATCTTCTTATTGGATAATCCCATTTTATATCTCGTCCATCATGTCCATCTACAATAATTACCATACCGACTTTCCTGCGCTTTATTAAATTAACATATTTGTATATGGAATCGCCGTTTTCTAAGGATAGAGACGAGACAATTATGGGCTTATATGATAGAGAATACAGAATTTTGGTTATTTCGAACACCTTAGTAAGAATATCCTTGTCATTAACATCATGAAGGACTATTAGGATAGTAGTTCCTTTTTCAGGGATTTCATTTGGAGGGGCAGCTAGCCATGATTTTATTAATGCATCATAGAAGTTCACGCCTAAGGAAGCAACCTCGCCAGTAGACCTCATTTCTACGTCTAACGTTGGATATGCTTCACGTATTCTAGTCCACGAAAATTGTGGTGTTTTGATACCATAATGGAGGACAGGAGGTTCATATATCTTTGATTCGATTTTTAGTTCTCCATTCATAAGTACATCCGCAACATGTTCCATTAAGTTTATGCCCTTCACCTTAGATACAAAAGGCATTGAGCGAGAGGCCCTTAGATTACACTCTATGACATATACTTTATTGTCTTTAACGATATATTGTATATTAACAGGTCCTTTCGCTCCGAGAGAAGTACATATCCGGTATGTATACTCCTTCAACTTATCAATAACTTCAGGACTTAGTGTTAGCGGTGGTATAACCATTGTTGAGTCACCCGAATGTACTCCTGCATGCTCTATATGCTCTATCACTGCGCCAATAAGAACGCGCTTACCATCGGATACGCAATCAACTTCGACCTCTTTAGCTCCCGTTATGAATTTGCTCACTACTAGCTTACTGACTTTAGGATTTCGTGATATTTCATTTAAATAAGCTTTCAATTCCTCTTCGCTTCTTATAATTCGCATGGCTAGTCCTGAGAGCACATATGATGGCCGTACTATAACGGGGAAACCTACCTTACGACAGAATTCAATTACGTCATCTGGATTTTCGCACTCAATCCAAGGTGGCTGAGGTATACTTAACTTATCAAGAAGTGCACTAAACTTCCTCCTATCCTCCGCCATATCCACTGCATTTCCACTAGAGCCAAGTATCTTTATGCCTTTCTTCTCCAGGAGCGGAGCTAAATTATTAGCTATTTGGCCGCCTACACATGTTATTACACCAATTGGTTTCTCTTTTTCATATATATCTAGAACGCGCTCTAAGGTTATTTCGTCGAAGTATAGTTTATCATTAACGTCCCAATCAGTTGAAACAGTCTCTGGATTGTAATTAAGGACTATTACTTCATTTACTCCCTTACTTTTTAAAGCCCAAGAGAGCTGTACAACACACCAATCAAACTCTACAGAAACGCCTATCCTAAAGACACCAGCACCTAATACTAAAACTTTATTTCCTCTTGAGAAATCTATATCATCAGAGTCCCCACCATAAGTTACATAGAGATAATTGGTTTTAGCTGGCCATTCAGCAGCAAGTGTATCTATTCTCTTCACAACTGGTAATATTCCGTGTCTCTTCCTAAACTCACGAATCTCGTCCTCATTAACACCTATGCATCTAGCTATTTGTACATCAGAAAAACCTAATCTTTTAGCCTCTCTTATCAGGTCAACTATGCTCTCATCATTACTAAGTCTTCGTATCCTCTTCAGTTTACGTTCCATATCAACTATATTCTTAATTTTGTATAAGTACCAGGGATCTATTCCAGTGAGTGCATAAATTTCATCAATGCTCATACCTGCTCTTATGGCCTTAGCTATAGTAAATATTCTATAAGGTCTGGGAACCTTTAAAGAGTTTCTCAACTCATCTAGAGAGAAGTCTTCATAATCCTCATCAATATTTGCTACAAGGCCATCCTTGCCTATATCAAGCATTCGAATGGCCTTCTGTAATGCTTCTTCGAAACAGCGCCCAATTGCCATTACTTCACCTATACTCCGCATTTCAGTTCCTATTTGTTCTATTGCGTTAGAAAACTTCTTGAAGTCCCATCTAGGCATCTTAACAACTACATAGTCTAAGGCGGGTTCGAAGTGAGCAGAGGTGATACCTGTTACTTTATTAATGAGCTCGGGAAGTGTATAACCTATAGCTAATTTAGCAGCGATGTACGCTAAGGGATATCCAGTAGCCTTACTAGCTAATGCGGATGAGCGGGACATTCTTGGATTTGTTTCAATGACGTAATATTTCTCAGACTCCGGATCAAGAGCGAGTTGTACATTACATTCACCAACAATGCCTATAGCCCTAGCTACAGCTAATGAAGCATCTCTAAGTAGCTGATATTCCCTATTAGTCAATGTCTGGGATGGAGCTACTACTATTGAATCTCCCGTATGAATACCCATGGGATCCATGTTCTCTAGACATGCAACAGCAACTGCATTATCTTTATAATCACGAACAACTTCAAATTCTATCTCCTTCCAATGATGTAGATACTTTTCGACTAATATTTGATTGACTGGCGACTGAGCTAAGGCTCTTGCTGCTAATTTCTCTAATTCCTCTCTACTAAAAGCTACTAGTGAACCAGCACCACCCAAGTTAAACGCAACTCTTACCATTACGGGATATCCTATGTCCTCTGCTATCTCTAATGCCTCTTTAACAGAAAATGCAGCCTTCGATGGAGGAACAGGAATACCATGCTTTATCATAGTCTCTCTGAATAGATCTCTATCAGAAGCCTTTACAATGCTTTCAACGGATGTACCAAGAACTTTCACACCGTACCTTTCAAGTACACCCTTCTTCGCAAGTTCTACGCCACAATTAAGTGCTGTTTGACCTCCAAAGCCTAGGAGAATACCATCAGGGCGTTCTTTTGCTATGACCTTCTCTACGAATTCGGGTTTTACTGGAAGTAGATAGACCTTATCTGCGAGATTAGTAGAGGTCTGTATTGTAGCTACATTCGGATTAACTAGGATTACTCGAATTCCTTCCTCTTTTAACGCTTTTATTGCCTGAGAACCGCTATAATCAAATTCCGCCGCCTCAGCTATTTTGATTCCACCTGAACCAAGTATGAGCACGCTCTTTACGTTTTCTAGTTTAGGCATGGCTTAATCACCAAGAGATCCTCTAATGTCGAGATGAAGAGTAATCCAAAATTATTTACAAACATATAAACTTGAGATGAACAAACATGTTTAGTCGAACAAGAAGCAGAAGCACTACGTAGATGATTAGAGTATGCCAAGACCCTTACTCAGTTTAGGGAAAAATGACATATAAAGGTTACGTTTAAAGGAGACCATTACTTTATAATGATGTACTTTTCGATACTTATTCCACTTATTACTTCAGTCACTACAAGGCGCCACTTACCTTCTTTATCGTTTAGTGCGAAGGGTATTTTAATAATCGCAGTACCGTTTTTAGCAAATATATTGCCAGAATAGTAGTCTACGAACTTGCCGTCAGGATCGAAAACATCTACTCTAACTACAGTATCACTATAATCATCAGGCTCCCTTACTATACGGACTTTAGCGTAGAAAACCTCTCCACGTCTGCATGAATCCTTTGAGTAGATCTCAAGAGATCTTATTTTGTAAGGCAGAAGTGCGAAGATCTTAGGTTCGTATCCAGGCAACGTGAATTCTATTTCTTTCGTAAAACCAACATACTTCTTAGCCCTAATATCATAAACATGTGCTACATTAGGCAATCGAACTTTGATTTTCTTATCCCTAAAGAATGCTTTCTCGGATGCTTCAACATCTTCTACATTACCTAATTCGGATATCCTAATAGTGGGGTTATTTATAAGTGCGAGATATACGGAATTGCCACTTCTATATCGTATTACTTCAACACCCACCACTGAATTGCCCTTTTCATCCCATATTGTAAATTTGGGAATTACGTTAGCTAATAAGAATATTTTCTTAAAGAATTCTCTAAGGCCAGTACCTTTACCCCTTACTCTCAATAAGTAGTAATTCGTTAAATCGGCATTAAGGTATATTGCAAGGCCCTTTCCATAACGGTTTACGATTACTGCAGGAACTCCTCCTACTGAGGCTAGAGCAATACCATGTACGACTTTCAAGTTCCCTTCTAGTGGATAAACCTCAAGATTTAATCCCTTAATTTTCAGACTATTGTAATCCTTATCGATAATTATTTCTTCCTCAGGAGGCCTACGCTGCCCTATACGTTTTATACCGAAAAGACCGTCTAATAAGCCGCTTTCTAGTGTTTTACAGTGCTCATCCATAAGACCTACCATACCGTCTACTATAAGTACACCACCATTTCTTACAAAAGCCTTAATCTCTTCGGCTTCTTTCATGCTTATAGCTATGGAACTAGGCATTATGAAGACTTTATAACCTCTACTTATAAGCTCTCCCCTTTCAACTTGTTCATAGGACACGAAATTATATTGTAGACCGAGATCCTCAATTAGTTTAGTTATACTTTCCCTCAACTTAATGAACTTCGACTTAACCCTTTCGTCAGTATTACTTCGCTTCAACCAGTCTTCATTCATGGTCTCTAGCATCCAATGTGCATGAATACTTGGATGCGAATAATGTATTGCTATAGGATCGATTTCAAAGTCAGCATGAGATAGCAGCTTAACTATGCCTCCTCTTAATTCAAGAAATGTATCCTTCAGTTTAATACCTTCTCCAAATTCTAATGAGGGTTCAATTACGTAGCGCTTACCTCGAGCTTCGTCATAGTCCCATAATATGACGCCTTTATCTCCATGGAGCATATGATACCATAGTAACCACTTTGCTCTTTCACTAACTTCAAATAACGTTATAAAGCATATCATGTTCTTACCAGAAAATGAGCGTATTATCTCCCTATTATTACCGATATTGTATGGCTCTACGAAATTCATCACTTGACATAATCTCCACCAATCATAACCACCATATGCGCTAGGCATCTGTGCTCCTGTTATTCCTACAGGCCTAGTGTTATCTATTTCAAGTATCCAATCCCTACATCTTCGAATAGCTCTAGCAAATGTTATCTCCATAAATGTTCTATGATCAGCCCAAGGAGCAAAATTACCGTTATTTCGCTCTCTAACTTCATCAGTAGTCATTGGTACTACTTCATCCCATGTCTTAAAGTCAGTACCCCATTCCTCATTTAGTCTTTCTAATGTACCATATATAGACCTTAGCCATGATCTAAACTCTCTTAAACAGTGATCAGAGAAGCAGAAATCAAAGGCCCCAACTAGATCGCCTATCCCTGCTTCATCCGATATGTCATACCATAATGGGCCATAGCCCTTAAATCTCTCTACTAGTCCCTGAATTATCCGCCTGTACTTCTCTATCATAACAGGGTCGTTAAGACAATTCTTTCTACGTAGTAACCGCTTGTCGCGTGTCTTGGAGTATTTCTCTCTTAGTACTTGCCATTCCATGCCCTTACGTCCTGTTTGATGATAAAATGCAAGCCATTTAGGCACCATTTGGCATAGATAAAACCTCAAATTTGCATTTAAAAGACCATCTAAAGGAGGATTTGGGCAATGAGCCATCCCAGCATTTATGCCAAGCTCTTTTATCTTCTCGAAATAACCAGGAGTTTTACCTGGATTCCATATTAACACTACATAATCGTCCCAAGGATCAGGATCAGGCGTTACTATGAATTCTACTTTGCGTTCATCAAAGACCTTCTTTTTCTCGCTATCGTAGATCTTGCACACTAAGTAGTTCCTTACAGTTAAGGGGTTGTCTACGGGTAGAGTAAACGGTATATACTCATTATTAGGAAGTTCTTCTTCTATGATCAACTCCCTAACTATTCTATTATAGACGTCAATCCAGTGAATTTCTGCTATTACTTTAACTGGTGCGTTTGTGATAAGAGTTAGTCTTCCTCTAATCTCTTCGCCTTTCCTATAGAAGAATTTATCTATCTCTAAAACAGACCTTACTACTACTTCTCTCTGCAATCTCCCACGATATTAGATAAGGTCTATCTCTTTATATGTTTCTGTATATAGTCGTAGATCTCATGATAAAGACTCGATAGCTCGTTACAATAGGCGATATGCTTAATTTACCATTCGTTATTGAGATATTACGTATGGTTCATGAGTGGGCACTAGCAGAGTCTATAGTGAGAGCAGTGTTAGATATCATGAGAGAGAGGAAGTTAAAGACAGTATTAGAAGTAAAGATAGCGATAGGTCAACTTCAACAGATAGAGATAGATATATTTAGAGATGCACTTAAGGAGATTTCAGAAGGAACCATTCTTAAGGAGACTAAATTTAGTATAGAAGAAGAAGAAGCTGAGTTTAAATGTAGGAACTGTGGCTACACATGGAAATTTAGTGAAATAAAAGAAAGCATAAAGGAGGATGAAGCCGAAGCCATACATTTTATTCCTGAATTAGCACATGCTATAATTAGATGCCCTAGGTGCGGGAGTCCTGACTTCATAGTAGTAAGGGGAAGGGGAGTTAGAATAGTCTCATTAAGGGGGATAACATGATGGATCCAAGGATATCGATAATACCTGAGAGGATTAAGGATGTAAAAAGAAGGATAGCAATTGTTAGTGGTAAAGGAGGAGTAGGGAAGACTGTACTTGCATCCTTACTAGCATTAGGGCTCTCTAGTATGGGTAAGATAGTTGGTCTCTTAGACCTAGATTTTAATGGACCTTCATGTCACATAGTATTAGGAATTCCAGAAGATACAAGCATAAAGGAAGAGAAAGGCATCATTCCGCCGTTATTTAATGGGATAAGATTCATGTCTTTAGAGCTTTTCGTAAAGGAAAGAGCGCTCCCGCTCAGAGGGGATGATATCTCAAATGCGATAATAGAACTATTAGCCATAACTAGATGGGGGTCTTTGGATTATTTGATAATAGACACTCCTCCTGGCACTAGCGATGAACTGCTTGACATATTACGCTTAATAGATGGGCTAGAGACACTAATTGTGACAATACCATCTAAGTTGGCATTAAAGACCGTCTCAAGACTGCTCAATCTCTTGAAGATGGTTAATACTAATATAATTGGAATAATAGAGAACATGAGTAAGGGAACAGACATGGTTAGAGAGTTTGCTAGAAGAGAAGGCATTAGATATCTAGGAAGCATACCATATGATGAGAAGCTTGAAGAGGCTTTAGGAGATGTGGATGCCTTAAAGAGAACTAGCATCTCAGAAAGTATAACTACGATACTACACAAGATCATCGGTCTTAAAATTACAAGATAGAAATATCTTCCAGAATATCTGTCCTGTAATAATAGGCATTGTGATGAGGTTGAATATAAAGATATTAAATCCAAAAAGCAATATAGCAATATGCACTTTATGGGGTAAGAAGGAAGTAATTCTTAACATGTTAGGTAACGATAAGGATAAAGTAAGTATTATTGGTACGCTGTATACGACATATGGGATAAATTATCTCATCAGAACGCTAGCTAAGTATAATCGAATTGATACATTGATAGTATTTGGTCCAGATCTTTCTAAAAGTGGCGAAGCACTCGTTAGACTCTTTAGTGAGAAAGAGATACCGAAAGGATTAAAGTTAGTCTGGAAACTAGAGCAGATTAGGGATATCCTAGACAGCGTAAGGATAATAGACTTAAGGAGCGTTTTTGGAAGAAATGGATGCAAAGACGTACTAAGAGAAGTTGTGAGAAGGAATTTTAAACCCGACATAGT
>JAGGUS010000187.1 GCA_021158375.1 Thermoprotei archaeon | reverse complement strand
TGAAGGATGCTAAGCAGAATAACCTTTACAAAGTACTCTTAGAGGTATGGTTTAATGAGATAGAAGAAGAAGGTCTTACAGAAATACCGCTAAATATCTACAATAAGACCCAGGAGTACTTGGAGAGACTTAAAGGAAAAGAAGAATTACCTAAAGAGATCCGTAGAGCAGAGGAGGAATTCATTAGAAAACTAATATTAAGTTTATTTAAGGTACGAGTATTGAAGCTAATAGTTTCTTTTGTATCAGGAGAAATAGTAGAGCTGAGTAAACTACCTCCAGAGGAACAAGAGTTTTTTAATGATTTCAGAATAGCATTCGAAAAAGTCGTAGCTAAATTCGTTCAAAGCGATAAGGACAAAGAGAATCCAAAATTAACAAGAACTATAAACAATTATGTGCTAGTACGTTTTATATCAAGCACAACTCGTTTCATAGGAGCCGATAAAAACGTCTACGGGCCTTTCGAACGAGAAGATGTGGCGCTCATACCGGCTTTAGATGCCGAAGATCTTATAAGTAAGGGTTTAGCCTTAAAGATAGCTACAGGAGTGTGAGTTCAAATGAAGATACCACAGGTAATACGAACATATTGTCCTAGATGTAAGAGACATACAGAGCATACAGTAAGCTTATATAGACATGGCAAGAGGAGGACCTTAGCGGCAGGACAACGACGATATTTAGCAAAACAAAAAGGTTATGGTTCTAAGAGAAAACCAGAGCAGAAACGCTTTGCTAAAACTACTAAAAAGGTAGTGTTCAGATTAACATGCAAGGAGTGTGGGTATGTATTGCTTCGTGGAGGAATTAGATTAAAGAAAGTAGAAATAGTGAGGTGAAGTATAATGGTTAAGAAGAGGAAAATACTCATACCTCAACCCAAGAGCAAATTTGTATTAGTGCAGTGTCCAACATGTAACAATGAGCAGATAATATTCGATCATGCATCTACGGTCGTGAAGTGTTTGGTCTGTGGAGAAGTGCTCGCTGAGCCGACAGGAGGGAAGGCTAGAATAAAGGCCAAAATCATTAAGGTATTAGACTAGGGGGGAAGACATGGTCAGGAAGAGAGAGAAATGGCCTAAGGTAGGGGAGTTAGTAGTTGGGACAGTCATAAAGATCTTTGAGCAAGGAGCCTATGTCACGCTAGACGAGTACGAGGATAAATTAGCTTATGTTCCAGCAGTCGAGATAACTAGGAGCTGGTTTAGGAGTATAAAGGAGTACCTCAGAGAAGGACAGAAAGCAGTATTTAAAGTAATGCGTGTTGTTCCATCGAGAAATCAGATAGATCTCTCCTTAAAGAGAGTGAGCGAAAGAGAGAGGAAAGAGAAAATGTACTTATGGAAGAGAGCACAGAGAGCAGAGAAATTACTAGAATTAGCAGCTAAGAAGCTAGGAAAGACGTTAGACGATGCATATAAGGAGGCTGGATGGCCTATGGAAGATTATTTTGGGGAGATATACGCTGGCTTTGAAGAAGCAGCATTAAGGGGAGAGAAAGTTCTTTTAGAGTGTGGATTAAAGCCAGAATGGGCTAAAGTAATAACAGAACTGGCCAAGACTCATATAGAAATACCAAAGGTGAAGTTAAGCGGCATAGTTACGTTGACTTGTTTGAGTTCTCGAGGAATAGTAGCAATAAAGGAGGCTCTCACTAAAGTAGAAGAGTACCTTAAGTCTCATAAAGACATAGAGTGGAGAGTGTATACTGTAGGAGCTCCTCGATATAGAATAGAAATAGTAACTAGCAATCCAAAAGAGGGAGAGAAGATATTAAAGGAGGCAGCAAATATAGCTATAAAGACAATTAAGAAACACAATGGCTTTGGAAACTTTGTGAGGGAAGAGAAATGAAGTTTTTATTAAGGAAGTGTATTAAGTGTGGCGAATATACATTAAGACGGGATAAATGTCCATACTGTGGAGGGCCTTTAAAGAACCCACATCCTGCTAAATTCTCACCGGAAGATAAATATGGAAAGTATCGTAGAGAGTTGAAGAAGTTATTATTAAGAGAGGGTAAAATTAAATTATAAAAATGCTAATTTATCACTCATTCCTCTTCGGGATACATTATTTTGAATATTCTTACATAGCCATTGGGTTCTGATTCATATACAAGTTTGAAATACTTTAATGAACCTATCTTGGGTGGTGTATAATCGACTAATGTGCCATTCTTACCTACATATTTGAACTGGAATCCATAATTCTTGAGATATTCTATTACCCCCTGATCGATTATGAAGACCGGGGTTTTACTAGTATGCATGAAGATCATCTTGTATAGAACTGCATTAGCAGCGCGCTCTGTATTAGCAGGAAGGAGTACTATGCTCACACTTTGACCATGTGAAACACGAACATCAACTAAATATTCATCCTCAGCGCCGTAACCAAAGGCTATTCTTGCCATCCACGTACTTTTTCCGAAATCACCGTAACCCTGAGGATTTGGGGCCATCGCATAATAATAATTATAAAGCACTCTTGGCACTTGATACGGCTCGAAGACGACCACATAGTTAGCATTAAATTTCTTAAGTATTTTGAGTGCAACAGTTTCATTTGAGAGGAATGCCGTGGCGACTAGGCGTATTTGGGTAGCATTTATGGTGCCATTATCACATACACTAGTTCTATTGCCCATAACACTTATCCAATAACCGTAATCCCACCATGAAACTATTACAGCATTTGGAGGCACATTATCTCTAATCCATTCTAGAGCTGAAAGCCAATCTAATAATTCATAATTATAAGCTCTAGATACGGGTAGACTAGAGCTTACTATAAGTGCAGGAGATGCAGAATACGATGATATATACGGCAGTGCTACTGGTAAAGCCAATATTATGAAGAGGAGAACTATAGTTATTGCTGCATGTTCCTTCCTCACAGCTCCCTTTTTAGTTTTCTTGAATTTTTCAGAGATAAGAGAAAAGGACTCTTCAAATAGTCTATAGGAGCCCATACCAGCTAAGAGGGCTATAGCAGGCGCAGAAAGTACAGCAAGACGCACCATAGAACAAGCGGCATAGAAAGATGTGACAAAATAAGTAATTGCTAGTAAGTTCTCCTTGTTTAAACTCCTTATGTCAAAGTATAGTTCAAAGAACGCTAAAATTAAAGCACCTTGAAAGTCTAAGAAAAGGGACGCCCAGGTAGGTACTCTATGCTCACCTACAGACGCTACCAGCGGTATCTTCGACCTTAAGAACGGATCTAGAACGGATAAATATCTGCTACTAAGACCGTAGAACCTCTTAGTTATGAAGAGGACTACTACACCTATAATGACGATTATGAGTATAGCGCCAGCTATTTTATGCATGTTTTCTGAAAGCCTTTTACCTCCGAAGAGATACAGTAAGGTAAGTGCTATGGTAAGCCATACTAAATAGTAGTTAACAGTCGTTAAGTAATGGAATCCCCTCCTAGGTAAGGCAATTATAGAAAGCGTGATTATCGACATTAATATGAGATAGGAAGCCGCTAACTTTCTGTCTTCCTTCTTCAGTAAGAAGGCCAAAAACACATAGAGTGCTAATAAATTTATCATGTATGTTGATGCACCCCAAGTATAAACCACATAACTTAACACTAATCCGGAGAGTATGGCCCAGAACGGCAAGTAGCGCTTTCTACTCTTAAATGCCTTTACGAAGAAGAAGAGGCCAAGTACAAGAAGAGGAATGGATATTGCTTCGTCATCAAAGAATCCAGCAATAGTCCTTGAGATGTAAGCATAGTTTAATGCTATGATGAGTGCACTTATGAGACCTGCTATATCAGACATTATAGCTGATCCGAGAAGGAATATGAATATTGTTGTTAGAGCGCCCATTACCGCTGGAACTATGCAACATACTTTCATTAGGCTAATCTTAATGCCGAGTCCCTTAAGGAAAAGATATGCAAAGGCGCCAGCGAATGCTACACCCGGTAATGAACTCTTGCTTATATTCCTTCCATAGGGGTACCAGAAGTGCTTATCTATTCCCCAATGGAACCATTCTAAGAATCCTTTCCAACCATGATCTGCAACCCAGCTAGCCATGTAATATTGATAGTATGGATCAAACTCCGTAAGATAGTATCCCCATTTAGTCGGCGCTAATCTTATCAATAATGCTGCAGAAAATATTAACGCTAACAATATAACCTTTATTATTGTTAGGATGTTCTGCTTCAATCCCTTAACTAGAGTTTGCTTAAATCTTGCACTCAAGCTTATCACCTACGACGTCTCTTACGTGAAGGAGTTATCTTAAGGTTTAATGGTCTTACTTTAAGCGGTGCAGCACATCTAGGGCAACGATAACCATAACGTTTAGCTATAACCTCAGGAGATACTAGATCGTCACCTTCATAGAAAACGAAACCACAGTGTGAGCACACTATTTTCTCAGGCATTATACCTCCCTCTTTCTTTCTAAGATAGATTACAGTACTATTATTAAATGTTTATTGCTTTGCTCTATAAGGAGACCTATTCGTCTCTAATGCCCTCATCAGTTATCGCAAATACTACTTCGCCTTCAGGGAGATAAGGACTGTCAACTAAGCGTGCGACGCGCTTATTGCCTTTAAGCTTTCTCAAGTATACTCTAGAGCCAGGAACATGCGCAAGAACATGACCTCCTACTGCAACTACAGAATCTCCCCAGAATACATCTGGACGTGCCATGACTTGATTTGTCACCACGACAGCTACATCGTATACATCAGCTATTCTAGCTAGAGTGTGTAAGTGCTTATTAAGTTTTTGCTGACGTTCTGCCAATGCTTCTCTACCAGGATATTCTGCTCTGAAATGACCCATTACAGAATCAACGATAAGAAGGCGTATATTGCCCTCTTCTTCTATTAACTCCCTTGCTCTCTCTGCGATTAGCATTTGATGATCTCTGTTATATGCTCTAGCATAGATAATATTCTTCAACGTTTCTCTAGGATCTAACCCTACTGCTTTAGCCATAGCCATAATGCGCTCAGGCCTAAAAGTACCCTCAGTATCAATATAAATAGCTTTTCCATTCAGTCCACCCTTTTCTTTAGGAAGTTGCACATTTACAGTAAGTTGATGGCATATTTGAGTTTTTCCAGTACCAAATTCACCATAGAATTCAGTAATGGTCTTCGTTTCAACACCTCCACCTAAAAGTCTATCTAAGTTCTTAGAACCCGTAGTTATTCTGCCAACCTTTAAGCGTTCCTCGTAGACTATGTCAGCCGTTTTAAAACCTAGATTCAAGGTCTCCCTTGCAGCGACTACTATCTTACGAGCCATATTCTCGGAGAGGCCAGTAGCCTCTGCTATTTCATGAGGAGAAGCAACAGCTATAGCAGCTATTGAAGTGTATCCAGCCTGAGCTAGCTTTTCTGCAGTAGCAGGCCCAACACCAGGCAAATCTGTAAGCTTCCTAGGCCTCCTTATTTCCTTCTTAGTTCTAGCGCTCATGAGTATCAACTCGTGTGAATTTACCCTAGGACAAATATTTAAAAGGAGAGTAATAAAGTATAGCACTCAAGGGATGTGAAAGTATGAGGTTTAGAAAAAGGCTAACTAAATTTAGAATATGGATGATCGAGCATAAAACAATGATAGCTTTCATAGCCCTTCTAGTGTTCTTATTATTCTTATCAGGTGGTGGACTATACGCGATTACAGAAGAGAGACATATATGGGCCGTACCAATAGTTACTGCACTCGGTACAGTTTATAGGTTTTACTGGCCAGGAAGCCTTATGTTGCAAACACCAAGCGAGTTAATAGTCACGTTCATAGCGTACCTAGGCGCATTTGCAGGCCTCTACATAACGTATAGAGGGCTAAAGCGTACATATAAGGAGGAAGTAGCGCCAATAATGACCATATTAGGAGCATTACTAGTAATAGTTTCTATCATAGTACTATATGTACTAGTATATTCTAAGATAACATCATAGGTAATTACCAAGGAACAGATTTAAGTTTAAGTTTATAAGCAACATAATTTGTCATAAAGTGTAAGATAGGTGTTAGTATTATTAGGATTAGTATATAACTACGAGGTATATACACACCACTCAACCAAGCAAAGAATATAGCCCCTAAGAGGAAATCGAGTTGATCCAATAACGGTGCAGGAGCGCCTCTTGCCAAACCTAAGCGCCTCTTTATAAATGAACCTATTAGATCTCCTATCATGGCGCCTAAAGATAGTAAAAATCCAAGAAAGAGAATAGAAGAATTCTTCATAAGGATGGCTTGTAGGAATGCAGTAAAAGCGCCTACTAGAGTTCCGGCTATAAAACCCTCAACTGTCTTACCATCGCCCAATATTCGCCGACCATCTATAAAATTCTTACCACGGTCGATAGGAGTTCCTTTTCTAATTATATGTGA
>JAGGUS010000048.1 GCA_021158375.1 Thermoprotei archaeon | reverse complement strand
TTAGATATCAGTTTAACGTGAGGAGAGCCTAGATCTACAAAGATTAAAGGATCTGAATAAGTGCCTATTAGGTCTAGTGCCTGAGGATAAAGCTTCTCAAGGCATATTAACCTCACTTTAACGCCTATATGGTCTGAAAGCGCTTTGATTATTGCAGCGCTGGTAATACCATCAGCATCATCATGATGTATTAAGATTATTTGCTCACTTCCTTTTAGTTTTTCAATGACCTCATGTGCTATATGCTCAATCCATTCTGTGAATTTCTGGTGTGCCAAGCGATCACCCCATAAAGTCAAAGAGCGTTGTCTGTTTTGTCTCGCCGACTAGTAACATATTCTCCGTTACTCCGAAATATTCTAGAATTCTTAAAGCTGCAGGGATTATCTGTTTCCTTATATAGTATTCATAGTCTATGAGGTTAGGATCTTTGACTAGTTGATATGGCCATGCTCTTTCAGCTAATTTACCGCTACCTTTTAGTATCACATATCCGACTTTATCGCCTATTTCAAGACTATAGCCGGCTTCTATTAGCCTTTTAGCGGCAGCGACATGTGCAGCTTCAACTGCGTATTCTCGAAAGTCCTTAGTGACAGTCTTCCATAGTATTAGCTTAGATAACGGTACCCTACCCTCCTTTAACTGCCTTATGACTTTTTTGACGTATTCGACAGCGTCTTCAGAAGAACCTCTTTTAAGCACCAATTCTATAACCTTCTCTTGAACCTCTTTTGCTATTTCTGCCCAATCTCCTCTTACTGCTTCTAGACCAACGACATCAATATGACCATCAGGTAGTAGTCCACAATAACGTTTCTTAGCTTCAGTAAAGAACACTCTCACATATATTTTGTCTATCTTTATTTCAAGGCCTAACTTCTCCTTTACTATCCTTATAAATTTATCCACCTTCTCTTTATCATACTTTACGAATAGGCTGTCAGTATCACCATATATAACATCTAGACCTAATCCTTCGGCAATTTTTATTGCTTCTTTAATCGTCTTTCGCCCCCATGCAGTAGTAGCCTCAGCTACCTCGCGTTTATACCACCTTGCGCCAAGCCAACCTGTATAACCATAGCAAGCATTAGCTATTACTTTAACAGCCTTCTGCCTCTCATTAAGCACTCGATACTCTATACTATCCGGCGGATACTTTTTCATTTCATCTTTAATACGTTTCCTAAAGTTTAGGAGTTTTGATAATATCCTCTTGTAGAACCCAGGAGGCTCCTTCCTAAAGGCATGGTTTACCTCAGGAGCTATATAGACCTTTGTCTTATCTTCAATCTTTTCAGGAGGCACATAGGTGTCAGGCGATATATTGTAAGATATCATAATATTAGGATACATGGAGGAGAAGTCAAGAACAGCGATATTTTCATGAACGCCTTTCTTAGGCCTAAGCACTATAGCGCCCTTATATGTTGAAAATGGTTTCTCTATTCTGTTAGGAACTAACTCGTTATAATCATAGGCTTCTCTCATTAAATACCACTCAACTCTAAATCCAACGCTGGCAGCGCCTATTTGATCTAACGTCAGTCCTACCAGACGAGATAACTCTATGGCAAATGGAAGTATTTTATCGGCTATACCATAAGTACTAATGGCATCCTGTTCAGCATATTTTAAAAGCAACTTTCGTTTTTCTGGATCATCCCAATAAGCGTAAATTTCAGTTCCCTCTATTAACACTCGCTTATCCTTCGGCATTACACCTAAATAGTCAGCAACATTCTCTAATGTCTTAACTTTAACTTCAGGAATCTCTTCAGCGAAATCATATAGATCTACATTTGCTCTACCTACGATAGAGTAATGACCATAAACACTAGGATTTGGTTCGCTACTCATACGACTAACGGCTAGCCTTATTCCTAGTACTTTACTCCGCTCTATTAAGTAAGGCCAATCGAACCTGTTACTATTATAGCCGACTATAATATCGGGATCATAATTGTCTACGAATTTAACAAATTCTTGAATTAGATTTCTGTCATCCCTATCTTCTGCTGTCAGCAACTTAAGATCACCTTCATTAGTCACTATAGAAATTATTATAACTGGATCGCGCTGAGGCTTAGGAGTACCTCTAGGATTATAACATTCTATATCAAAAGCCATTATTTTTAATTTAGGAGTATCATCTCTCTCGATAACCTTAGGCGAGGAGTGAGCAAGATAGACCTCATCAACCTTCCATCTAGCAGGTACTGCTATCTTTTCAGCCTCAACTTCATGCCATGCACAGGGCCATACGTGGTTATCGATCATATATCGCATATAAAAACGAATATCAGCTTCTAGTACTTCTTTCACACCAGGAACGTCAGCTGCAATTTCCCTATAGTACTTTACATCCTCAGGGATGCTACAAGTAATTTTAATAACCTTTACTGGCTCTCCAAAATACTTTCTCTCAACTATATCAATTCCTAGAATGGGATGTCTGCCCCTTAATCTAGCCTTAAGCGCTTTCACTAATAGATTTAAATCAGAATTCTCCTCTGGAAGTACATAGAAATAGGGCCGGAAGTGCCTATCCAGTACTACAATTCGTTTGCCGTCATCCTTTATACCCCATAGTCTGACTTCAGGCACGCCTCCTATCACGCCATAGGACACATCTAATATCCAGAACCTCACTTTTTCAGTACTCATGATTCTTCATATTATTTCTGGAAGATCTAGAAAATAAACACTATCTCTTTACGGTAACTGGGATTTTCTCAAATATCATATGTGTAATGGGGTGCACACGAATGATGTATACTCGAGTGTTTCTCAGAATCGTAGGGAAGCTATTGAGCAAGTCTATTACCTTATCTAGATAGTTTACGTTAAATTCTATAGTCTTTCCATTACGTACAAAAACGTTTCTCTCACCTATAGTTCTGGAGAGCACTCCTTTTAAAGTTTGCAAATTGATGTTGGACTCTAATATCCCTTTAACTATTAAGCCATCGTCATCAACTACTTCGTGAGTTTTAGCTACTTTACATGATACGCGCTTTAATCTAAACTTGAGTTGTATGGCGTCCTTAACTCTAGCGGGACAATAATGCAAGTTTATATTATGTACATTTCTAGAAGCCCATTCGAGTATAGAAAGAGCAAGTTCTTCACTTCCCTTAACTGCATAAGGAATATCATCTCTCGGAGTAAGGCCACGAATTCTTAATGCCATATAGTTGCTTTCAGATAACTCAAGCTCATTAAGATTAATAAAACGAACACCCATTGACTCAGCACGACGTATGATATTAGTATAGTAATTTAAGCCGTTATTAGGAATTACCGGGATCTCTATTCCAACATTAAGACCTGCATTAATGGCATTCTTTATGCCTTTCCAGCTGAGTTCACTTGTTATGTGAATACGGAGTTCATCTAGACCACACTCTTTTAAGGCACAAGCGTGATTTAGTGACAACAGTTCTCCATTTGTATACAAATGAATATGATGCTCCTCACCAAATTCGGCTTTAAGCAACTCTATTACCTTAATTACTCTATCAAATACAAGTAATGGTTCGCCTCCTGTGATTCCAGTTCCTTTAGCCTCCATTAAGTTTATATGAGGAATTATATCGCGAATATCGTTTATGCGAACTTCATTTGCATAGATTACATCTTTCCCGCGCCTTAGATCACTTATAGGGCAATACCAGCAACGTCTGTTACATAGTCCAGTTATGAAAAGCACTAGCTTCAATCCTTCGTGACATAGCGTACATCCCTTAGGTAATAGACCTATATACCTAGTGCCTAATGGTAACTTATGGATCTCTCTTGACCATGACATAGCAAGCTTCACCATCGCTATAGTAATTGGAGATTATTCCAACTTTTTGAAACCCTAACCTTTCATATAGACATTGAGCGGGTATATTTGAAACCCTAACCTCCAATCTAAACATAGTAGCGCCTTTTTTCTTTAAAGCAGCCATTACTTCTCTCATTAATACTTCGCCAATCCCCTTTCTCCTAAAATCGGGATGTATGGCTATATTTATTATATGGCCAATTACGTCCCATCTTAGAACGCCTATAACATATCCTACGATCTTTTTATTATACTCGGCTACTATAAATGTGTCTTTATTTAAAGTAGCAAGTGTCTCTAAAAGAGAGGGAGGATATGGATCCTTAAATGAGACGGATTCTATGTTATATATTTGAGGGATGTCTGACAAAGAGACCTTCCTTAATAGTATCCTAAAGCCTTTTCGTGTAGTTACAGTTTTCCTCTTCATACGCCAACCTAGCATATATATCATACTCTTTATGTTATTTCACTCAAGATTAGGTGTTAGCAATGAAAATAATAAAGCTTGACCTAAAGAAAAATATCATAACATTAGTTCCTGAGGATTTCGATGACGTATACCTACTCAGCTTGCTCATAAGACCTGGAGATAAAGTTACATCATGGACATTAAGACAGATGAAGTTTGAGGCGGGAGAGAGAAAAGTAAGAGGCGAGAGAGTGCGCGTTATGATAACTATAGAAGCGGAGAGTACAGAAATAGATACGTTCAGAGGAGGGCTTAAAGTTAAAGGCAGGATAATAGAGGCCCCAGAGTGGCTACATGTAGAGGGAAAATATCATTCATTAATACTTAGACCCGGCTTTGAGGTAACTATTGCTAAAGAAGAAATCACTCAATTTGAGCTAAGAAGATTAGAGCGTGCAAGCAAGGAGAAAAAGAGGAAAATATTGATAGTCGCAATAGATTATGGAGAGGCTACGATTGCCGTTCTTAGCTCAACAGGTGTTCATGAATTAATGACAATAGATCGTAACATACCTGGAAAAAGTATAGAGCATTCTAAGAGAAGAAAATATATAGCTAAATTCCTTAATGAAGTCATGAACATCGTTGAAAAAATTTACAATAGAGAGAAAGTCGAAGCATTAGTGATAGCCGGTCCAGGTCTCGCAAAAAAGGAATTAGAAAGAATGCTGAGAAGTCACTGCCCTACAATGAAAGTAATAATTGAGGATGCCACTTCTAGTAGCATAAGCGGAGTCTATGAAGTTCTACGTAGGGGCGTGGAACAAAAAGTGTTAGGATATTTCGAAGCTATTGAAGCTCAGAAAGTAATAGAAGAAGTACTTAGAAGGTTGAGCAAAGGCGATAACAGAGTAGCCTATGGTCTTGATGATGTGAAAATGGCAGCAAAAATAGGAGCTATAGAGACATTAGTAGTATCGGAGGGATTATTTCGAGATCCAACAAAATATGCAGAAATAGTGGAGTTAGTAGATGCAATTGAGAGAAGTGGAGGCAGAGTGTTAATTATGGGGAGAGATTTTGAATTATTCCAGACACTTCAGAGCTTAGGCGGAATAGCTGCTAAGCTTAGATTCCCAATAGGACACTTCTTTTCCAAAGAATGAATTATAATGAATTATCTCGTTTAAAAGCCAAGCTCTTGAAGCTTCTTACGTACTAAGACGTGTTTCTTAGATAACTCTTTCAGGACGCTTTCAAAGGGTTCATCGGGAGCTAGTTCACGTTTTATAAAAACTCCAGTCCTGCCTATCTCATCCCGTCTTAACAAGACGTACTCTCTTTCCTTCACGATATCTACAGATACATTCAATATTCGAGCTACTTCGTCCTCTATTCCTATGATGGAATACTCATCATGACCATATGGCTTAGGGTATATTAGCATTAGCCGTTTATCAACACCAGGGACTCTTTTTCCTTTTATTAACTCGCTAAGAGTGAGCTCTCCACCGAACTTGTAGAATTCACGTTCTATCCTTGTCATACGAGTAAGCGGGAATGTCACTACAGTACGTTCATCTAAGTATATATGAGCTTTTATTACATGCCAAGGGGTAGCCTGTACTATTTCTTTCTTTATAGGCTCTAGACCATGCCGTTCTAAAGCAAGCTCTACTTTATAAGGAGGTAAAATTATTGGGATGAAGATGTCTATATCGCTATTAGGATTAACATCACCTCGTGCAACACTACCATGAACTATACAAGGAATTTGCTCCCTTTCAAGAATAGACATTATTGAGATCGCCTTCCGCCTCAGTTCGTTAAGCAACTTCCAACGCTCTTCACCATACACTACGGTAAATATCTCACTTCGTTTAATAGGCTTCTTGGCGCACATCTCACTCTAACTTTATATGTAACTAATTGAAAAGTTTAATGATAATGAGAGAAGAAGACGACATAGTTAAGAAAATAGAGCGTAAAATTAGGAGAGCCATCTCTAAATTCCATATGTATACCCCAATAGACCATATAATGCTATGTGCATATCCATTACCAGAGGGCATAGTACTAGCAGAATATCTAGCAAGAATAGAGAGAGAATTCCCTAGATCAAAACTTACTATACTTGTTCCAGAGATAATTAGTTTTAATGTTAAAGAACATCAGCAGAACATTAGAATAATTAGGATTTCAGAGGAAGTATTCTCAAGAGTAGCTAAGATTGCTGAGGAGGCCAACAAATATAATGTTCCTAGAGGCAATTTGAGCCTGGCAGCGTTACTCAGTGAGCTACAAAGACTTGCAAGGGAAGTAGAAGCAAATAAGATAGCATTACCGTTAACAGCAGATATCGAAGCATATCTTGCATTTGAGAAAGTAATATATGGACATACGCCACTCCTGGACATGCCATTAAAAGTGAAGATAAACGCCTTAGCTAGAATTACATTGCCTATGATAAATGTATCAAATGAAGATATACGTAAGTTTTTAAGCATTAAAGGGGATATTTATGAGGAACTAGAACTACCCATTGAAGAGGATATTGTACAATGGATCAATAAATTAGAGGAGAGATCACCAGGCATTATTTACGGATATTTAAGTAACGTAGAGAGAATAATGGAACTAAAATCTGAGGAGATAGTAATATGCGAGAGCTGTGGCAGACCATCTTTAAATAAACTATGTAATGAATGTAGAGTAATCAAATTAATCAGCTCTACATGAGGTCTGCCGGGTAGCGGCTACCCCCCGAGGTCGGTAGCCTACACGTGTAGGGATACCGCCTCTCTAACTTCCTCCCCGCACCCCCATGAACGCCACCGCCCGGCCTTAGGGCTGCTCCCTTCCGGGCCTAACCCGGTTCGGCCGGTGAGGCCGATTCGGCCTTCCTTCCGGAAGACCTATCGGCCTACGGCGACCCCATGGGACGGGGGATCATCAGCAGAGAGACGGCCCCTACACGTTTCGGACTACCTTCCTCGGGAGTTGCGGCCCCCGCCGTTAGCCCTTTTGCGGGCCCCGACCTGATGTCGGGGCAGGGGAGGGCTAGCCCCCCGGGCCTCCCGCTACCATTCGGCCGACTAAACATATTACTTCTTCACTGATGC
>JAGGUS010000277.1 GCA_021158375.1 Thermoprotei archaeon | reverse complement strand
TCGTGAAGGCGTCTAGCATCCCCTAATGATATCCCTGCGCAGTATCCAGGTATGTAGTTGCAATAACAGTCTATGTGTACATGCCATGGTCTTGTTAATTCTTCGATACAATTCCCCTTAAAGAACGTTTTAGCCGGATAGTGCTTGTACATCTGCCCAACTTTGTATGGAAGACGGCCCATGGGCAATACTATCCCTGGACTGAAGCTCAATAATAGCGTCTCCCTTCCTTTAAGGGACAAAATTTTCTCTACATACTCCTCGAACTTCATAGTACCTCTTATATTCATACTGATGAACTGTTCATAGAATATAGGGTGATATATCATCACGTTATTCCTACCATATATTTCACTAGAGATCCTTACGGCCCGTTTTATGTTTTCGAACGGAACATATTCTAGGAGGAATGGGTTTGCACTTATGAGTATTCCGTCAAGACCTACCTCCTTAAGCATATTAAGTCTCTTCCTTGTAACATCATCATTAACGCACCAAAAGCAGTTCGTTTCTACGAATACTCCAGGTATTCCCATTTCCTTAGCCAGCTGAACCGCTTTAACTAGTAACTTAAAGTTAAGGAATGGTTCTCCACCAGTGAAATGTAAGCCATAGTTTATCCCTAATACTCCTCGTATTCCTTTTGGATAGACCTTAGAGAAGGAAACGGCTAAGTTTGAGAGTATAACTTTAAGGTCTTCCAGTTTTATCCAATCATTACTCCATCTTGGAGAACAAGCATACATGCAATGTTTACACTCACTGCTACACTTATATGACATTATTATGCCACACGAAATTGGCTCTTTTATCCTCAGTATTTTCATGTGTACTACCTCAGTTAAGCTATGACAATTTGAAGGAAGTAGCAGCTTTATACATCGCCACGATATTCTTTATTGGTGTTTCAGGCTGAGGTGTGTGTGAAGGCGCTATTATCAGCCCTCCGTTCATCCCGCACTCTTTTATCCTCTTTATGACCTCATTTTTGACATCTTCTGGTGTGCCAAAAGGCAATATTGATTGTACCCCTATAGTACCGTGAAGTACGAGTTTATCACCATAACGTTTCTTGATTTCTACTGGATCCATACATTCGGGCTGTACTGGGTTAAGTATTTGTACTCCTATCTCTATAAGCTCAGGAATTATGGGCATTATATAGCCATCACTATGATAAAATATGTATGCGTCGCTATGTTTCCTTATATGATCTATTAATGTCTTCATTCTTGGTTTGAGATATCTTCGCCAAAGATCAGGCGAGAGTATCATTCCTCTCTGCCAACCGACATCGTCTCCAAGACGTATTATATCAGCACCTATATCTATGTAGTATTTTACCATCTCCATTCTGTACTTCAAAAGCTTATCTAAAAGCGCATTAGCTATATTTGGCCTCGCTATCATATCCATTAAAAGGCGTTGAAAGCCCCTTAAATACCATGCCATCTCGAAGAGCGTACTTTCCATCATTGCAGATATTACGTAATTTTTCTTCCAGATCTTAGCTTGCTTTTCAGCTTTTTCAAATCTTTCAGGAACTAATTCTGGAAACGGATATTCGTTTATTTCCTTAGCTGTCGTAGCATCAGCAAGAGGGTGTAGATAGAACCTTGAATGAAGTCCCGTAGATGTCGGTTCGTGAACTATCCCCCATTCATCTATTGCCTTGCTTGGATCCCTTTCCCAGGGTCTCCATTTGAACTCTGCGCTAATCAACCTGAAATCTACGCCCAGAGCTTTACGTACCTTCTCTAAATCATTAGTATTGAAGTAGGCGAGAAGTCTCTTTAGTATATCGGCTCTCCAGCCAGGAGGTTCATCTACTGGCACTCTATCTGGCTTTTCATGCTCTAGCGCTTTGAACACCCTTTTCCTATGTTCTGAAGCCATGTTCTCTCCTCATATTCGCTCACGACTTAAGAGCCTTATATTACCCTAAATATAATCTTAATAATTCCTTCCATTAAGTCTTTATTTAGGCTCTTCCAAACTAAATGATGAGGGAAAAGCCGCTCTGATTAGTGATGTTGCCCTCCGTTGCTGACACTAAGATGGACGTTAGGCTCTACTATTGATCTGCTCTTTATAGATCCTCCTGCAAACCTAATTATATATTCGCTAGCCTTATCTATTGCGTTTATGATTTCATTTTCATCTATTCCCGGAACGCCATATGCTATAAGGATTATGTTCTTTGTATTCATCGTAACTTTTGTCCTCTCAACATCTCCATGTACTAAAACGCATAGTATGCCTTCTCCATCAGTAAGTACTATCTCTTTCCCAGTTAGCTCTACTTCTCTATTCCCTATAAGGATAGCCTTCTCTCCTTTTCTAGCAAAGCGCACACTTAAGGGGAGCCTTACTTTATCAAGATCGTATGCGCTAAGAGTAATGAGGGTTTCTACGGATGCCAAATTATATGCGTCGACGACATTCGATATTTTAGGAAGTCCTTTCCCTCTTAATATCCTCCTCAAAAGGGCTTCTGAAGCAGGCCTCTTCTTAGTAGGATCTATTCCAAGTCTCCAAAAGAAATCGCGATATAATCTCACCTTACGTACGTTCTTCAATTCCTCTAAGGAATATCTTCTTCTCAGCTCTTCTTCTTTCTTCTTTATAAATACCTCCATATCATGGTCTCTTTTGCTTACATGCACATCATGAATTACGCTATATCCTATAATCAGATTAGGATATTCCTTTACTATCGCGCTATCCCACAAGATATTTAAGTTCACGATATCCACCTCATGGTATTATCTCAGTCGTGTTATTATAGGGAGGATAGTTTAACATTCTCCTTAGTTCGCGTTCACTGATGTAGTCCTTTACATACTCTAAGGCTTGCTGTATATAATTTATGGTTTGAATAGTAACTTCACAAACTTCATTAAAACCGTCCTCTCCCCAATATCGTTCTTTATTTGCATATAAACATCGTCCTCCACATACATTGTAATACTTACATAAACGACATTTGCCATTTATGGTAACTCTACCAGGTAGCTCTTGAGGACTATGCGTAGTTATATGCCCTAGATATGCCCATTTCACATCAACAGCTATAGGACATGCTATTATACGTCCATTTGGTAATATTGCAAATGCATTCTGTCCAGCTCCACATGGAGGAATTACGTTACTCTTACTGAGTAATCTCTTTGCTATACCCAAGAAGGGAACGATGCCTAAGGGTCTCCCTTTTATCAGACTTTCAATCCATTCGCCTACTAGTCGCTTTATTCCTGGTAAATAAGTTGTATATGCCCATTCTTTAAAGTTCCATCTAGGACACCATATGACATTCAGTTGCCAATGGACGTGATCAAACAGGTTAAGACTTAATAAATGTTTAACATCTCTGTAAATATCGCTCCTATCCGTTATAGTCATTCTGGCTATCAAATCTCCATGGTATCCTATTTCCTTAAGATACTTCGCTGCTTTAATAACTGCCCTATATACTCCCTTTCCTCTATTATAATCAGTAATCTCCTCAGGACCATCTATAGAAAGCAGTACTGCATCCATCCTGAGCCAATAATTCTTCTTAAGCTTTTTGAACAGTATGCCATTAGTCTGTATAACGAATCGCTTAGCCTGTACGTTATCCATGACTTCCTCTATGAACTTCGCATTAAGTAACGGTTCTCCTCCATAAAACGCTATGATCGCATCTGGATCTTGTGATATGAATGAATTTAATTCCTCTATATCATATTGAATTTCCCATGGAACTAGTTCTGGTGGGAAACTTCCACCACAGTATCTGCATTTAAGATTGCATCTTCCCGTAGTGATTATGAAGTAAAGCATAATGTACTCCTCTCTACTGTAGCAATCCGCTACTTTCGATATCACTAGCTTACAATCTTAAACTTAACCTGAATTAAAACTAATGCATATGCATTAGTTTTTAGAAATTTTATGGCTAATGAAGCACTTTGATACACAATCTACTTTCTTGTCATTTTACCTTGCCGTGATAGTCAAGCAATCTCCTAGTCTCATTATGATTACTTTAAGGTTTACGTTCCAATGACGTGCTATAATCTCTACTAGCTTTGGATCCTCCCATGTATATTTCCATATATCATAATG
>JAGGUS010000135.1 GCA_021158375.1 Thermoprotei archaeon | reverse complement strand
TTCCATTTTAATAGGTTTCATAGTCTATAACATAGGATCACTTCTCTAAATTAATGTTAACACTTATTCCTTCATGTGACTAATATGGTAATCTTTATATTATTCAATATCAGAACTTGCTAACATGAGTAAAGCAGAAGTAATCGTTGTACCGGAACCTAAATCCATTGAATTTAAGGGCAAATGGCTTCTGTTTGATGGATTTGCTAACTTTCCAGAATTCCTATCAAAAGAGTTTAATGTTCCTAGAGGCTCATGGAAAGTAGAGGAAAAAGTCGTTAAAGAAGGTAGCGGGATAGCTTCTATAACCATAAGAGAGGGGATTGTTGAGGTAAGCGGAGATCCAAAAATATATTATGCTACAATACTTCAATTGATATCTCAGAATAGACAGGCATTACCTGAAATTCAGATAGAAGAGGAGTTGCAATTTAAATTCCGTGGTTTTCACCTTGACGTAGCTCGTGGAGGTGTACCCACAGTAGATACCTTAAAAGCTATACTAAGATGGCTTTATATATTGAAATACAATTACTTTGCCATATACCTCGAAGACTTATTTCCCTGGGATAAATACCCCGATATAGGCGTGCAGCGAGGTCGCTATACTAATGAGGAATGGAATGAAGTAGTTGACTATGGAGCTAAGCTAGGAATTGAGGTCTTTCCATCCTTAGAATTGGCTGGTCATATGGAGAACATCCTTATGCTACCTAAATACATGCGTTTCAGCGAGTGGCATAGGCCAAGCGAAGGCTGTCTAGATGTAAGCGATCCTGAAGGTAGGAAGTTCGCAGAGGATCTCCTCGTAGAAGCCCTTAAGAAAACTCGCTCTAAGTATATCCATATAGGTGGGGACGAAACATGGGCATTAGGTAGGGGAAAAAGTCTTGATAAATTGGGCAAATTTGAAGGGCCTCGCTTATATGCTGAACATCATGCTCGCCTTATCGAATTAGTTAAATCGCATGGGAAAATACCCCTCCTTTGGGGCGATATGATTTCTGGAATGTACTTAAGGACAACTGAGCGTGAAAAATGGAAGGATTTGCTGGAGAGGCCAATATGGCGTGAAGCAATAATAGCTAACTGGGACTATAGTAGTAATAGCCTAGATTACTTCTTAAGGAAAATCGCGCTGTTTAAGGAGAGGGGATATGAGCAAGTGGTTTGTCCAGGATTTTCAAATTGGAATAGATATTATCCTGACTTCGATACAGCACTGAAAAACCTAGAGAACTTCCTTACAGCGGCAAGAAAAGAAAAAGTACTAGGATTCTTAGTAACTGCATGGGGCGATGATGGTGAAGAGTGCCTCTTCTCATTCTTATACCCCCTATTAGTAGCAACTATGGAATATGCTGAAGGCAATGGTAAATGGGAGGAGAAATGGATTAAGCTCTCCGGAGAGGATCCTAAGGTATTCGAAATACGTAAACTATTTGGAAGGAGTGAAATAGCGAACTTCATAAAGCCAGTCCTCTTCAGACCTCTTGATGAAGTGAAAAACCTTCCGATATATAAAACATGGAGAGAGGCATTAGAGAAGGCTAAAGATGTAGTGCTTCCTAAAGATCTAGAGTTCATAAGACGATGTTTAGAGGTTGGCCTTAGGAAAGTAGAAGGCACAATTACTGTTGCTGACTATCTCGGGCTAGCAAGCATTTATGCCGATCTCTGGCTCAGCGAAAGGAAGCCAAACGGACTTGAAAGAGTCTATGCTCGCTTCTGGAGCGCTGCGTCTCAAATCGAGCTAATGCACAAGCTCCATAGAAGCTCTGCTTAACATCGTCACTACATAAACTACATGTTTTTACCGTTATATTCCAGATCATATACCCGTATTATTTATTACCCCCTACGTGTTATTATTATCTCCGCTTTAAATCAAGAAGTCGAAATAGGTGGCTCTAATGGCAGAGTACATAAAGACTTTAAATTATACTTTCGATAGGAAGGCCTCCTGTAAGGATATTGTTAAGAGAGCTGGAGTATTGTCACCTTCAAAAGTTACGATAAGGAATCATCCGATAACACATCCTGTAGCACTATTTAATGCTACTTGTACCTTAATAGACGATAAATTTTTAGTCTTCGCTCGTATGATTTTAGGATACTACATGTATGTAAGTGCTGTAGTCAAAATAGAGCTTTCTTTAGATGATATACTAACTAAGCAGGTATCTCATAAGCACTATGAAGGCGAAATAATCCTATATCCCTCTACTATGTATGATATTTGGGGTGTAGAGGATCCCAGGTTAACGGTACTTAATGATAAACTAATCATAACGTATTCAGGACGAACTATAAGATACTTTGATCCATCTTCATCATATGGCCGTGTCCTTCCTATGGTAGCTTCCTCGCCTATAGGGGATGAAGAAGGTGGCTGGATAAAGCATGGTGCTTTAGTACTATCTAAAGGCATTAGAGAGAACGTTATAGCGGACAAGGATGCTTTCATAATCCGATCTCCTAATAATGATTTGTTCTTATTTCATAGACCGCACATAACATATCGCGAGCATAACAATCCGTATACAAGGGAAAGGTATCATCTTGCTATAAGTAGAGTCAAAGACGATGTATTAAATACTGTATTCCAAGAGAGCGAAGTAAGTGATACCACAGAGGTCTTATCTCCTGCCTATTTTGAGAGAAGCCTAGGCTGGGGGACGCCTCCTGTTGAAGTGGAGAGGAACAAATATATAGCCTTAGTACATGCAACAGACAATATAACACAGACATATAGGGCAT
>JAGGUS010000131.1 GCA_021158375.1 Thermoprotei archaeon | reverse complement strand
CTGAAGAACGTCGATCTAGCAAGCCCCCTTTCAATAGATGCTTTGTTCATTACTATTGCGTCTTCTATGTTATATCCTTGCCATGTCCCTACTGCAACTACCATGTTTTGACCAGCAGGCCTTTCATTATAGCCTATCAGTTTAAGACCTCGAGTTTGAACTAAAGGCACCTGCGGATAGTGCAGGAGATGCATTCTTGAGTCAGTACGATACTTGAAATTAATGGCAGATATGCCAAGGGCTTGTTTTCCCATAGCTGCTTCATAAGAGTTACGAGGTGATTGATTATGCTCAGCATAAGGAATTATAGAAGCTACAATACCTAGAATGCCAACTGGCATTAATTCTAAGTGTGTATGTTCGGGAGTTAGTTCATTTGGATCTACAGCGATATATGCATTTTCTTCCTCTTCAGCATCGAGATACTCTATTATCCCATGCTTGAGGAGATCGTTCCATGTCCATTCACCTTTCTTTACCTTCTCCACATGCTCAGGTTTAAGCTTTAGCTTGCCGTTCTCGACTACTAGTAAAGGTCTTTGTATTCTACCCGGATCAGTATTTATGTATACTTCATTTATGAATTCAGATCTATAGTGTGCTACATTCACTTCAGGGCTTATAGTACCACTCCTACGCATCTCTCTTAATTTATTCACAAGCTTATCGGGATTGCTATGGACGCCTATAAGACGACCATTAAGTATTACCTTAGCACCACGTATTCCTTTATGTCTAGCTATGTCTATTGGCACAACGTTTAGTTTCTCAAGGAGTAAACGTTCAATTTCCTTTTCATCGCAACCAACACTTATACGTGCCATAAGAGCTAGGTTCTTTACTAGACCACAATTCTGTCCCTCGGGGCTCTCAGCAGGACATAGTCTTCCCCACTGAGTTGGATGTAGGTCTCTAGCCTCGAAATGGGGTTGACTTCTACTTAATGGAGATACGACACGCCTTAAGTGACTTAATGTAGAGAGATAATTAGTCCTATCGAGAAGCTGACTTACACCAGCACGACCACCAACCCAATTGCCCGTGGCTAGTGCATGTTTAAGCCTTTCAGTAATGATGTCTGCTCTAACAATAGTATTAAGGTTTATAGGCCTATTCCTACTTCTCAACCTCTCTATTTGATAACGAACATCATTAATGAATAACTTGAAAGTAACTCTGAAAAGCTGAGCTAGTAAATCCCCTGCTAGCTTTAAGCGCTTATTTGCATAATGATCTTTATCATCAGGTTTTCTTCTCCCTAGATAAAGCTCTAATAGCTTCTCTGCCATATGACCTAAGAAGTACCCCTTGGCCTTACGCGCTTCCTTTGTTGTACCGATATGAGGTAAGAAATATCTATCGATGATCTGTTCTGCTCTTTGAATTCTATATTCCCTCGTTTGACCTATCGCTATGCGACCACCTATATAATTTAGAGCATCTTCTGCTGTTCTTATATGAGACTCTTGTATTAGCGATTGATAGAGTTCAGCCTGAATTTCAGGGTCATCGCTTACAGCAAGAACTATGTCTTTATCGCTCTCAAAACCAAGAGCACGCATCATTACTACAAATGGAATCCTTTCTGGGACAGCTGGAAATGATACATGTAGCGTATGATCTTTAAGCAACTCAAGTGTGACTGAGACACGAACTGTTGTCGTTGCAGAGAATACCTTAGCAGTACATAAAACAGAAGAACTAGCTCCGCCCTTATCAACTAATATTCTATTTATGGCAAGATCTTCCTGAGCTATGAGCACTCGCTCAGAACCATTTACTATGAAGTAACCGCCGGGATCCTTCGGATCTTCACCAATACTCATTAAACTTTCTTCATCCATCTTAGATAGAGGACAAAGAACTGACTTAACCATTACAGGTAGCTGTCCTATGTAAACTTCTATTGGTTCTCGTTCTTCGCCATCTATTACAGGAGTCATAGTAAGGTACAACGGAGCAGCATAAGTCAAGTTTCTTAGCCGTGCCTCTAGTGGATATATCTCAGTCTCAGATCCATCAGCTTCTCGTATTCTAGGAGTTCCAATGCGAATCTTCCCTAACTTTATGTAAAAATCGGGAAAGCTAGTTTCTATTACACCAACTTCATTTACTATTTCTTGAAGATCATGTTCTACAAAGCGATTATAGCTGTCTAAGTGTTGTCTCACTAAGCCATGTTCCTTTACGAAGGCCTCAAAGAGCACCCATCTATCATCAACGGAAGGGAATACATTTGGGATCTTATCCTTATCAGACATGTTAATACACCACCAATATTTAACCTGGGACTACATACCGATATGCTATCGAATGACCAGCAAGTTTACTCTTCCTTATAATTTTTATTATGTCACCAGGCTTAGCACCGAGGGCTTTAGCAGCAGGATCTGAAGCACGAATCCATGGAAGTTGCCATGGCTCGACGCCTAGTTCTTTCAACACACGCCTAGCCTCCTCTTTAGTTAGGAGTATGTGTTTGGGAACTAATACATGATCAAATATATTAAATTTCTTTGGCATTACTTATAAAACCTCCTGCCTACTACACAAAGAATTAGAATATATATAAACTTT
>JAGGUS010000264.1 GCA_021158375.1 Thermoprotei archaeon | reverse complement strand
TTTATGACACGACTACTCAGAGAGCGGCTATATTCGCTAATGTTGAGAGAGGCAGATCTCCTATAGTCGCAATAAAGGCGATGCAAGCAGTTACTGGCGGCTTAAGACCTGCACTTGTAGTTCTTCATGGTCCTAAAAGTGTAGGTAACGTGGATGATGTAGCTATGAAGGTAGCTGAAATGGAGGAAATACCTGTGGCTTGGATACCTCCTTTAGAGATAGATGATTTAGTTAAAGCACTTAGGAAGATCGCGCAAGAAGTAGGAGTAAAAATTTAGTCTCAATATTTGCGTTTAACAACGAATTCAGCAAGCGCTAACAATAATTCCTTATAGTCTTCGTTTATTTCTAAGGAAGATATAGCCTCTTTAGCTCTCTCTATAAGCGATTCAGACAATTCCTCTGCTTTGTTTAGTATGCCATACTTCTTGAGGAGTTCCCTTACGTAATATACGTCCTCTTTAGTCACCTCCCTCTTAAGTAATATTTCTTTTAATCGCTGTTTCTCCTTATGAGGTAAATATTTGAAAGCAAGTATAACTAATATCGTTGCCTTACCCTCTCGTATATCGCTACCTACAGGCTTTCCTATTTCCTCTTCTTCACCATAAAGTCCAAGTATGTCGTCTCTTATCTGGAAAGCCTCTGCTACAGAGATGGCATATTGTGAGAAGATATTTTTTATATCTTCAGGCGCTTTTGCTAAGGCAAGTCCTATCAAAAAGGACTTTTCGAAGAGTGCCGCAGTTTTAAGTCTGACCATTAATAAATAATCATCAATAAGTAATCTTTCGTAGTCACTTACTGACATCACTAGATCTAGGAGCTCGCCGTTTACTACTTCCCGATAAGCCTCAATGTAGTATCCTAGAGCTTCATAAAGTTCGTCTCCCTTAAATCCTGATGTCAGTAATGCTTCAAAACCTAGATTAAATAATTCATCTCCTCCCATTATTCCAAATGCCAATCCATAGAGCTTAGCCCTGTCCTTAGGTAGATATGAAAACACCTTTTCGTAAAGCACATGGAAGGTAGGTCCTCCTCGTCTGAGAGAGTCCTCATCTATAATGTCATCATGTATTAGGGTGGAATTATGAAGGAATTCGACACATGTTGAAGCTTTGATTATATTCTCTTCTTCTACATCATCCCCTTTGACGCTCTTGTATGCAAGGATTACAGCGATAGGTCTTAACCTCTTTCCTCCTCTTAGCATAAACTCCCTTAAGTTCCTATAGAACTCAGCGTTATCTTTTCTATATTCTTTAGTAGCAATTTCTTCTTTCTCAACCAGGAACTCATTTATCGTTTTATTCACTTTTTCTCGGTATTCATTAAGGAACTCATTTAGATTCAAATATCTCACCTAACTATGAGGTATAGTTTTAGAGTCATAGTATATTTATTCGATGTCTCTGACGTGATATTTTGGGAAATCTTATCTCTAGGATTCCGTCTTTATATCTTGCTTTAGCGTTATGAGGATCTACTTTTATAGGCAGTTTTATCACTTTACGGAACTTCTCAAAGCATACTTCCCTTCCTAAATATCTAGGACCAGGTATTGCACGCCTTAATTTAGCCTCTAGCTCTAAGCTATCCTCAGTAGCGTGTATTTCAATACTATCTTTATCGACCATAGGTAGATCAAATGTAACTATAAGTTCATCTTCTGTTTCCGTTATAGTAAAGAGCGGTTCTAGACTTTTAGTTTCATAACACCACATTGGTTGTTCTAATTCCATATATCGTTCTATATCCTCTACAAAACGCCTTACTTCACGTCTTAGACGTTCAAACAGTTCATCTATTCTTTCCTCAAACGACACGAAATATCACCTCAAGATTATACATACATCATGGGCGGTACCTCATATTCATGAGATTTCTGTATCTTACTTAATGTAGCTGCTGTTCTCCTCATAAGTTCCCTTAATTTGAGACGTAGGGATTCCGCCTCTTTTAATAATGGCTCCACATTTATATTAAGCCCTATGAACTTATTTAAAGTCTCAATTATAGATGCAGCCGCTCCGGGATCTGGATACTGTACATGACATTGTGCAAGTAAGAGTAATGCGGGTATTCTCCTAAATGCGCACTCCCTTAGTATTAAAGCGTGAATCCCTACTACAAATCCTTCATCAAGAGGCTCAACACCTAAAGTCTTTACATCATTTATCAGCGAATCAAAAGTAGCGACAGCATAGACCTTTGGTTTTTCTATCTCAAGTCTATTAGGTACTGCAAGTCCACCTAACATTATGATAGCTTTTGCATTTTTGCTAATTGCATAATCAACTATATTCCTAGCTAATGAGGGCATTACCTCTGGTGATATAGCGATCTCCGATGTTACTATGTATAATTTATCACGTCCATAGATTCTTACTGGCATTGTTAAGCGACCCTTGTGTAATACGATTACAGGAGGGAGGGCATCTGATTCGAAATATGCCATCTCTTCCATGTCAAGTTGCCTTATTATATGCAATGCGGCTATGGTACCTACTAACCCTATATCAGGTAAACCAGTCACCACATAAGGTTCCTCTGTGGGTAGGCTCTTTCTTTCAATTACTCTCAAGACATGGCACCTCTAGGAATATTTTATTATTTCCAAGTATAAAACTTACTTAGCAAAGGCCCTCATAATTATATGAAACTTTTTAACCTTAACCTATTATAACTATTACTGATAATTTGGTGGGAGGCGAGATGGAGGATCCAGATAATAATAATCAACTGTTCACTAAAGTAGTATTAGACGTCCTTAAACCTCATAGGCCTTCAATAATCGATCTGGCTAAAGCATTAATGGAGATTAATGGTGCAACAAAAGTTAGCATTACTACTAGGGAGATCGATGCTGAGACTGAAACAGTACAAGTTATAATAGAGGGTTATAATCTTGACTATGAAGTTGTACTTAAGGTTCTAACACAATTAGGGGCCTCTGTACATAGTATAGATGTTGTAGAAATGCGCAAAGAGTAGATCCTTATTCAGCTTAACAGACGTAGTGCTATCTTTGTGGCCATTATAGGATGTTTCATTAACTTCTTTGCCACTTTTATGATATCTATTCCGTTTGCTAAATTTATGATATCTTCCCCCGTAAGGAGCTTAGCTAGCTCATTTAGCTCATTATCGGTAAGGTTCTCTATGGCTTTAAGCGCTTTTAGACTCTGCTTAATTCTTAATCCCCAATATCTATCATACTCAACTTCGTAGCGTTTTAGGAAATCTTGAGATACTTTATCATTAATTATAGCCTCTGCAGCTATCCTACCAGCTATCTTTCCCGCTATTCCGCAGGAATGTATTCCCCCTCCTGTAAGCGGTATTACTTGACCTGCTGCATCACCACATATCATCAAATTCCCTTTAACTCTCTCCTTAAGCTGACCACCAACGGGAACCGCCGAAGCACCATATCCTACTTCAACTGCTTTAGAGAACAGATCTTTATTCTTATATATGAACTTTTCAAGAAATGGTCTTGCAGGAGCACCCCTAGTACCAATACCTACTCCTACTTCATCATTCCCTCTCGGAAACACCCAAAGATACCCTCGCGGCGCTATTTTATTTCCTACATAGAACATAATAGTATGTTCGTCCTCAACTACCATGCCTCTGTAGATGTATTGTATCGTAGGGATGAGCTCGTACCCTTTATGATCAAATAATTTCCATGAGAATTTAGAAGAGATACCATCGCATGCAATCACTATTTTAGGTAGTATTCGCACTCGCTCACCCTTTCTCAGGACTATTACTTCATTGACTTGTCCTTTTTTCCATGTAAAGTCTACGACTGGACTTTGAATCCATATACTGCCGCCATTTCTACTGACTAGGCTGGCGATTTCCTTTAACATCTCTTCCTTATCTATTATGTATCCCGCACCTTGCTCCTTTATTTCAACATAGTCCTTTAGGTTTGGAGCATAAACTATTGCTCTATGTATATCATTACGTATAAACTTTCTGCTAGGTTTGAGGCCTAGATCGTCTAACGTAGCCCTCGATACAGCCTCTCCACAAGGCTTCATAGCAAATCTAGGGTTTTTCTCAACAACTAAAACGTTTATATCATATTTACTTGCTTCGAGCGCAGCACTTAAACCAGCCGGTCCTGCTCCTACTATTAATATGTCTACTGAAAGCTCTTTCATACAGCTTATTAATGTAGGTTTATACGTTATTAAGCTTTAAACCATTTAAACATATAGTAATGCACACGTCGTGTCTTTGGATGGACTACAGCTATGATAAATCTCTTTCTAACACTATGGGACAGCCTACCTGCCCTAATTATCTCTATAGGATCTAGTTTTGCTTCAAAAGGCATGACGTGAACTAAGAATGGAGCATGATCTATTCCTGGCCCGTATCTATATACGGCAAAAGTAGTGCCAAACTTCAGTCCAGGCCTTACTACATATCCCTTACTTCTCAGATCTTTATACACCTCATATATCTCCTCAAACATATCATAGTTCTTGCGAGCTATATCTCGTAGTTGGTCATACTTTATTACATTCCCTTCTTCATCTATTACCTCGATTCTATCCCTCTCTAAGAGGTATAATGCCTCAACTAGCGAAAGCTCTACAGGCTTCTTTTCTTCTTCGTCAGCTTTAGGCTTGCTAATACCTACATACTTACCATAAAATCCCTCCTCATACAATTTATAAGCTTGATTTATATCAAAGACGACTACACGATTGCCTATGAGGACTCCCCTTATCTTATCGTGACCCTTCATATATCCCCACCTTTCAATGTGATTTAGCATAAGCGACTAATAGGTGTTTTTACGATTTATTAACGATTCGTATAATGCATAGAGCCTTTAAGGAGGCGAGTCCTATCAAAAGCTTTACTATCCCTGTAAGGTACCAGAAAGGAAGTCTTCTGGCGCTTACATTACTAGGATTAGCTATTCTAGGGATTTATCTAAAGCTACTTAATCCTCAAAACGTTATAGGTTTATTAAAAAGTACCAATTTAAGCCTAGTACTTATCAGTTGCCTTATTAACATAGTCTACTTGACGCTTTATGGTTTTATCTGGTGGTATGTACTTAGAAGCATGAAAGTAAAGGCTCGCCTTCCAGATTGTATAGTAGGGGGTTATATCAGTTTGCTTGGTGATATAATTATACCCTCCGCATCAGTATCTGGAGAGCTCTTAAGGATGACCTATGGAATATATAGGCTTAGCATAGATGGTTCTATAGTGCTTACCAGTATAGCGATACACAGACTGTTGAATAGCTTAAGCTTCGGCCTCGTGGTAATCTTAGGGTTTATAGGGATTATACTGACATCCCCCATAACAGGTTATGGTCAATTACTGAAATACATATTCCTGGCCGTAGTGGCTGTATTCTTAACTCTGTGTGGCCTTTACTTCGTATTTCATTCAGATAGAGTAGCAGATTATCTTTATAGGCGGGGTTGGGCGAAAAATCTGGCTGAATTCCTAAAGAAAATGAGCCAGTATAGTACTGCTTTCAAGAGGAACCTGTTAGATTCTATTGTAACGTTTGTAATAATTACGCTCAGGTGGATTTTAGGTACGTTTATCGTGTTTCTTCTATTCCTCTCCGTTGGCTATCATGTTAATTACTGGTATGTGCTCTTTGCGTATCCCCTATACGGTATAAGCATGCTAATCCCTATAGGCATTCCTGCAATGATCGGTATCATGGATACTGCAATGATTACTATCTTTGTAGTACTAGGTATAGAGAAGAATATAGTAGTAACAGTAGCCATTCTGAATAGGCTTGTGACTACAGGCTTTACAGTACTGTATATAAGTTTAATTAGTTCATTCTTAGGCCTTTCAGATATGTTATCCAAATTGACCAAGAGCAATAAGCATTAAGTCATCGGATGCATCACCTAATGTATCTGCTATGTTCTCTAAAAAGTCTATTACTACTCTGATCAGATATGTAGCAGGATCATTAAGTTTTTCTAGCGTAGCGAGATCCGTCTCTCTATATGCTATATCGACCTGTTTCTCGAACTCCTCCACTACTTTACATTGACTTATCACAG
>JAGGUS010000126.1 GCA_021158375.1 Thermoprotei archaeon | reverse complement strand
GGGATCTAAACGATGCTATAAAAGCAGCCTCATATAGAGAAAGGGTAAGGCTTGTTCGAGAATTAGCAATTAAAGGTATAGAAGTGCTAAATGAGGAATGGATTAGAAAGCTTATTGAGAAGAACAGACGTATAAGGGAAATAACTCTTAAGATCTGCGACATATTGAAGATAGCTGATGAGATGATAATATTGGTAACTAAGGGCGTGAGATTGTCGTATAGAGGATTATGTATAGAACTGGAGAAGAGGGGAGCAAAATTCACGTGTGTTCTAGTTCCTTTAAGATTAGGAAGATATAGGCTCTATCTTGGCGCCTCTAAGGAAAGTAATTACGATGCATCGAAGATAGCAAAAGCTTTAGGAGGCGGTGGTCATAAGTTTGCAGCAGGAGCCATTGCCAATAACTTGGAAGAGGCAATTAAGACAATAGCGACTTACCTAAATAAGGATGTTCTAACCATGGTAGTAATCGGCAAAGACCTTTCTGTGAGATATGAGACGTTGAATGTACAAAATTACACTAGGTAAAGTATAAAAATTACGTTCTTTAGAGTAAGGATAAGGGGGATAACTTTAAGTATTGCTTACATTCCTAATGGAATGATGCCAAAGAAGGATATATTTGCGGAATTCGAGAAAAAGTTCAAAGAGGTTGTTGGAAGGGATCTCAACAGTAAAAGTGATGCTAGGATGCTATTAATGTCGATAATGCGTGCTAGAGAGAATACTATAGAGTCGAGAAAGAAAGCTTTAATAGACTACTTAATAACATACGAGGGATTAACAGAAGATAAAGCTAAGATAATAGCAGACTATACAGCTAGCTTACTACAGTAGGTTAAGTGCAAAGACTACCAAAATCGTTATTTCTAAAATGAGTTTTTATTTAGCGCTTTTAGCACTTCATATAAACATATACTCAATTGACCTAAACTTCCTATATCATCAGCTAATTCAATGTAGATAGGCGTTCCCTTTTCGATATCCTTTTTAGTAAGACCAGGCTCTGCACCACCAAATATAAGCGCTACTTTTTTACCATTTATAAGCTCTTTAGCAATATCATAAGGATTGAATTGAATGCCCGCCCGTTCCTTCTTAACAATTACATACGTGTGGTCAGGTTTTAAAATCGTTATTACGTCATCTAAATCTGCCAAGTAGAGAAGGTTCCTATTCATTTTTAATGCTAATTTCTGAACTTCAGGAACACCTTCCTGTGCGGCAGATCCTACAGCCTTTGATATAATGAATGTCTTCACACCAAAACCGTAACTTATCCGTGCAGCCTCATATAGTTTGGCTATAGAGTAGATATTGTGGATTACTACGTAGAGGTTATCTAAAGGATCCATTAAAACCGCCTCTTAATTATTTGGAGGCCCGGGCCGGGATTTGAACCCGGGACCACGGGGTCCACAGCCCCGCACTCTACCAGACTGAGCTACCCGGGCCACATTACATAATCGTAATTATGCATCCTCGCTTAAATACTTTACAGCCCATCACATGCTGAATAAGTTATAGTACTCCCTTTACAAGTTCATAAGCAGTTATAACTCTAGAGACTACAGTCCATGTATCTAAAGGTTCATTAAATATGGATACTTTAATGTCTGATAATGCCTTCGTCTCCTCCTTGAAATCGCCTCTTTGAAAGGCTCCTACTATGACTAGTGGTTTTTGTTCTTCAACAAGAAGTCTTCCTAACTCGGCTAGTTTCATGGCTTCTCCTTTTTCTGTCATTAATATTACTTTCGTAGGTGCTATTTCACCTATTAGATCGCTCAAAGTACCTCTTTTAGCAGTAATTAATGGATTTTCACTATCAGGAGGTACTTTTCCTACTTCGAGGAGCTGTTCCATGAGGCCAACAAAGCGGAGATAGTTTCTCGGCAGGCGTACATCCGATCTTAAGTATATCAAGTAGTTAGCATAAGTATGTACATAGACTTTAAGTAAGCCAGCCTTATTTAAAGGAGAACCTAGTGCTTCTAATAATGCGACGTGGACTATATCGGGCCTACCTCGCTTTTCTATGTCCTTTAATTTCTTGGCCGCTCTATAGTGGAATGATAGATCCAAAAGGAGTTGCCCGGGGCCTTTTCCTCTCTTCTTAGCATATTTTCTTATAAGAGGATGCTTCCATAGACTCATCGGTATGGTCTCTAATGCGGCTTCAGCAAGGACTAAGTGTAGCATAGCTTTCGCAATAGATTCGGATTAAGCTATATTTTTAAGTTGCTTAAATAAGACAAACGGTGATAATGCTGAGGGAGTTAGCTAGAGAAAGAATAGACATATTATTCGATTTGGCCACTAAGGTGTACAGGTATAATCGAGATTTGGCCAGACGTTATGTGATTCTCGCACTTAAGATTGCAATGAGAGCTAGGATAAGGATGCCACGACATATAAGATGGAGGTATTGTAAGAAATGTTTCAGCCCCTTAACTCCAGGGATTAATGCCGTTGTCAGAATAAAGCCTAAAGGTGAAGGTTATGTAATCATTCATTGTCTCGATTGTGGCCACCTATTTCGAATTCCAATAAAGAGGAAAGAGAGCGAGAAATAATACGTGAGATTCTTATGGGTTCAGGTATCCCGTTTATAGAGAGCTTCCTTATTAATACCTCAGCAACGTCTTTAGGAAGTCTAATGGGATGGATAATGCCATTACCCATGAAAAGTATTATCGGGAGCTTAAGTTTCTCCGATAAATTCTTTAGGAAGGCTTTATCTAAAGGGACGTTATCTATCAGCATGATACGTATCTCACCGTAGTACTTTAATTCCATTATAGAGGAGGCTAGGCGCTTTAAAGGACTTCTTAACAAAGCTATTCCATCGAACCAGTATTTCCCCCTATGGACTGTAGCTAACCATGTTTTATTCCGTAACCTCCTCAACACTAGGATTCTAGTTTCCTCCTTAGGTGTAATATGAAATCCTCTGCGCATAAGTCTATATCGACCTCCTCTACTATTTCATCAAGTATACTAGCCAAGTTCTTTACGAAAACATCCTCCTGCATATTATGATAAAGTAGCATGAGGACATCAACACCTCTAGTTAACTTTAGCACTAATTCGTTTAAGGATATAACATCAGATAGCCATGCAGCAGCCACTAAAGCTTCCACTAAATCAGCGCTCTCTATGCCTTTACAGCCCCTTATGCGCGATTTTAAATTTATCATCTTCGCTGATTTCGCAAGGAGTTCGTCAGGAACCTTGATACCTTGAGGTTTACCCGTTACAAGGCTTAAAGCTAATGAGAAGGCAAAATTAAGTAAGGCATCACCTAATCTTGCAAGATTCTTTACCTCACCTTTACTTACGATATTCCCTCACCGCTTTTTTAAATTTTTCAATAAACTCTTCAGCGCTTTTCTGTATTTTTTCAGTAGCATCTATTAGTGCATCCAATGGATCCTTTCCCTTAGTCCTTACATAGAATCTCGGCAGACCTACTAATGGATGATCTAGTCGATATGCCGCGTACTCTACAAGTGGATCTTCAAGGAGTGTTCTTCGTAAGATATTGCAGAATGTATGCCCCTCTCCCTCTAATTCGAATTCTATCTCATTATCTGTTTTCTTAAGCACGCGAACTTTCATGAGGAACACCAGATGAGGTCATATATTCCCTTAATATTTTTAAGGATTGGTTAAGCTCGCGGGCTAACATGTACTTTTCGTTTTCCCTCTTTATAAGCTTAAGGGCTTCCAAATCTTCTATAGCCTCACCGATGCTTATATCTCTTAATGCAGCATAAAGCGCAACAAGCCTCTTACAGGTGGGGGTCATCGCTAAGTATTTCATTTCATCATATGCATCTGAAATGCTTGCTGCTAATGAGGCCACTTCCTCTAGTTTCGCATCTGTTTTTATGTATCCGCCATCAATAATTGCGCGATAACCTCTAAACTCTAAGGCGTACATTAATAGGTTTAAAGGAATAGCTACACCCCTTATAAAGGACATTATCTCCTTTACGGAATAGGAGAAGAGGCCATGTATGTCAGGATAAAGGATCCCTCTTACGCTACGCACTATTTCGTTTATGTCGGCTAACGCTTCCTTAACTAAATCCTTGGGGCCATATAGCGTTATCCTCAAGTTTTTAGATTTCACATCAAGCTTGAAATTTATATAATCTATTCTATCACGAATACGCTCAATTAATTCAATCATTTCCTCCTCAGTATTATAATTTACACTAACGTACCTTTTCATGAAACCGCTAATCCTTATTCTAGTCATGGAGACCCTCCTTTAGTACCTCCCTTTTATGTAGTATTTAAATGCAACTTTCCTCTTCTCTTCACGTCTACACCTAGGGCAATAAAGCGTAAATCCTTTTAGAAGAAGAGGAGAGAG
>JAGGUS010000009.1 GCA_021158375.1 Thermoprotei archaeon | reverse complement strand
GTATTTAAGGAAAACATTAGAATCAAAGAACACCCTCATTTTCCAGCTCCTCGATAACCTTATCAACATCTTCAGGTTTCAAATCCGGACGCCTGCGAAGAAGAACCCCAAATACGTTAACAGAACTCCTACGAATAACCACCTCAACCTCCTCACCATCCTTAAGATCAAGTTTCTCCAAAGGCTTCAAAACACCATTCTCATACCTAGCACGTATGACCCTAACCATACATACCTCCCAGTAAATATACCATATTAATTATTGATAAATAAATCGGCAACGATAATAACTAATAGGCACATTTCTTCCATCAGAAAAACCTCCTGAGAATCTTGAAAGGTACATATTATGAAGGATACTATAACGAGGAAGCAGAAAAGCTATTAGAAGCCTTGGAGCAACAACCACATTAATGCAATTCATAACAAGAGAGGAAAAAGCCACACTCCTAGATCTACTCAGCCCAAGAAAATGGAAAGATGAGGCCAAGCACGCAAAAGCCCTCATACACTTCATCACAATGCTCGCATGGCGCATAGAGACGTTAAACCTAGTCAAACTAATGCAAAAGACTGAAATGCAAACTTGCTCAAAACACGAAACAACATCCTAAAATACCCATAAAGATCAAAGATTATAAGCCAAGAAGTCTCAAGATAAAGCCCACTAACCTATCCCCAAAGACCCCTCATTGAGACTGATTTTGGTCTGGATGAGTTGATATAAGTTAACCTCTAACGTGATTAACAGAATAGGCAAATTGACATCACCAGCAGGAGGACTCTCTTCCATATGGTACCTTAGTAGTACCATTAACAGGCAGATATAGTACTACTAAGGTACTATAGAAGTACTGGGTAATAGTAGTATGGCAAGCAAGCTCAAGCAAGTTAAGTTCTACCTCAATAAGGAACAGTACGAAAAGTTAAAGGAGATAGCCGAACAACAGGGCTTATCTGTTCCAGCTCTAGTCAAGAGCATGGTCCTGGAGCTACTTGGAGAGATTGAGTATGGAGACCTCATCACTCGTGTCAAGGAGCTTGAGAAAAAGTATGAACAGTTAGCGCGAGAAGTCGGGCGTATAGAGAAGGATTTAGCACTTCTCGCAAGGAGGTGTAGCAAGAGTTGAATATCGGAAAGCTAAGGAAGATTCTAAGAACCGTATAACCCTTGGTGGAGAAATAGGCAATAGTACAAGCATGACCCATTACTATTGAACTTTTACAACTCCATGCTTAAACGAGAACCTAGGCTTTTCTATCACCTAAGACAGTATATAGCTAAGCCAAAGACATACGGTATAATTACCATACGAGGGCCTAGACTAGGATCTAGACGGCTTTGAAGGTTATGTTAGCAAAGGCATAGAGCTAATGAGATACAGGCAAGGAACTGGCTATCATAGCTTCTCAGCGAAGCCATATATTCCCACTACTATGGTGAAAATAAAGCAAAGCTTGAGTCACTAATTGATACGTTCTTAGACGATATTGATATAATTGATATACTTAATATTGTTATCTCTGAAGAAGATAAGGAAAAAATTAAAAGCTTAAAGGAATTGCTCGAAGGGGTAGTCGAGACGCTAGATATAATATTAGATGAGGAGGCTCTTAAAGCAATACTAGAGGCTGAGGAGGACATAAGGGAGGGTAGAGTGAGAAGGCTAGAAGAATTCCTAAATGAACTTAAGGAAGCTACATAGGATGTCTATCCTAAAAATTATTAGTCGGATTATAGTTTAATAGTAATAGCTAGGGGATTAGTGTAATATGAGAAGTAAGGTTTCAGTATTAGGAGAATATAAGGATAGTGCTGTTACTGATATGGATACACATCTATACCTACGTAGCGGCAATAATACAGACACTTACAGGGAATGCACTTTCCCTAGCATCACAACGACGTTAGTCGATGTATGGCTTGAAAGTGGATCAATCTATATAGCATTTGACCGTAGCGAGGAGCAGATTGAACTCGATGCTAAGGTAATTATAGGAGTTAGAGATGGCAGAATAGCCGATATAGAGGTTCTGCTTAATAAGGAGGGAGTTGAAAAATTAAAGAAGCTTCTCAGACCATAACGTTATCGGAAGCAGACACTTAGGAGTTTTCTCCACCACGACAATTATACGACGATTCATATAGGGTATCTCAACACGAAATCTAAAACCTTCAATACCATCCCTATTCCGAGAAAATTTTCCTCTCCTCCACGCATCCTCTATCATATTAATGAGCACGTCAAGATCTACAATTCTATCTATCCCTCGTTGTTTATACCTAAGGAGAAAGTGATTTAGAATTTTATCCCTACGTACATAATAACAATCACTACCAGACATCCTCCCTACCGTTTTACCTTAATGATATCCTTCCTAGACCACCGTACGTAGTATACGGGATTACCAAAACTATCCTTATACTCAAGAGTCCTAGCAACAATAGTAGGCTCTATCTCAACGCGTATAACGTATGTTCTCCCATCACTTGCCCTATACTCACACTCCTCAAAAGCAGGCTGAACATCCTCTATATCCACCAACTCCCATATATCTAAGCGTTTAAGAGTATCCTCTGTAAATTCCTGCGGTTTATCCTTAACAAGCTTCTTTATGTCCTTAGGACATGAAGCCACATAGACACGAACTGCTACACCTATAAAGAACTCCGGCCCCGTAGGAAGAACCTTGCCCTCCCTAATCTCTACTATAGCAACACGAATGGAAAGCACACACCCATCACTAAGTTTCGCGTATCCCACATCACTAGAGACCACATGAAACATTATTAACACCCTATACTACAGACTATATGGCTACTTTTACACTAACAACAAACTCTAATAATAGTTATCTATATGAAGCCATGAAGCTTACCTTGCCGAAGCATATAGCTCATCAACACACGAAGTAAGTACCCTATTCGTCAAGCCCAATGGCTGTAAACTTAACCTTACCCTTAAACTTCTCAGGATCGTAAATACGACGACCATCAACAACAGCGGAAGAGCGCATAAGCCTAACAAAGTCATCAGGCTTAAGCCTACGAGGATCATCAGGTCTAGGAGGCTTAAACACAATCTCAGATCTAGATCCAGTCAACTCCCTTATCAACTTAGCAAGCTCAAGAATAGTAATCTCCTCATCATTACCAATATTCACAACCTCACCCTTAGCCCTTGGATTAGCCAGCAACAGCATATGAGCCTCAACATTATCAGCAACATAGCAGAAGCTACGAGTCTGCATACCATCACCAAATATGGTAATGGGCTC
>JAGGUS010000146.1 GCA_021158375.1 Thermoprotei archaeon | reverse complement strand
TGACTAGCATCCCTACACTACACGTCCTATAGTAGTGCGTTCCTGAGAAGTAGGTAGCATTCAATATTTGAAATGGCACAGGGTTGCCATTCTCGTCGTAGACGGATATTGTATTATTATATGCTTCCGAGGGCATAAACGTGAGGTTAACTACTGCGATCTTGGTTATATTGAAGGGTGAAGGATTGAGTATTAGGACTTTACGGGAGCCTAGACTAGAAACCACTTTCAATTCCTCTGATTTATTAGAAGAAGCTACGTTAGAGGTTAAAGTGAAGACGAGTCCAATGAGAATGAGCACTAGACAAGCGGTTTTAACTATGTGAAAGAAAGACTTCATTCTATCCCCTCTTAACGCCTCCAAGTAGTTCTAACGAACGGAGAATTCTAAGGTCTGTGGATTCAATATTTCGCTGGATAGTCTCTATTTCATCCTTAATAGCGTTCAGTCGCTTCTCGAGGGCTATCCTCCTTTCATTATATGTATCATGATCGTACTCTCCGACAGCAAACCTGATTTCATTCTCTCTAATAGCATCAGATAGTTCGTTTAGCTTAGCCTCAAGATCTTCAAGTCGACGAAGATATGACGACTTAACCTCGCTCCAACGATCCATTACAGTCTTAAGATATTGCTCCCATTCGCTCTTATCTAAATTAGGATTACGCTTAATAGAGATACTAAGATACTCCTCTAAAAGTGATATCTCATTCATAACGTCAATCCTAGACTCTAGTCGTACTAATTCATTTAGCATAGCTTCAATTTCAGAGATATTAAATTTTGCAGGAGACTTTATAGGCGAAGATGCCTCCCCCTCGGCTGGCTTGGCAGATTTACTGGCGAGAAAGCGATATCGCGAGTCTATTCTATACAAATTTATTGCTGATGCAATTCTTGAAGTTGAACCTTTATTAGACTCCAGCTTAAGGCGTGTAAGCAAAACCTGAAGCCTATCCTTATACTCCCTTAAACGGGACTTAAGCTTAAAATAACGCTCTATATATGGCATGAGCTGAGTGAAATACTCCATTCTAAGGGAATCATAGACATTTCGAGATATCTCCTCTCTAGCTAATAGCTGCTCGGCGTCTTTTAATCGTCTGAGCGTATTCACTATATTGTCTACACACTCCCTATAATGGTCTACAAAGTTCTTTATTTCAGAGATAACATCAACTTGTTGACTCATGGAGACACCCAACCAAGATGAAATATATTAAAAAGACATATATGTTTTTTCTTAACATGAGTATCGAAATTAAGGAAAGGCATATAATATGATAAAGGATAAGCATTATGAGAATTAAACGACAACTAGAGTGAGAAAATGGTAAAGTCATTACGTGTAGTAATTCCTAAACCGAATTCCGTAATATTAGAGGAGGTCGAAGTCCCAGAGCCTAGAGATAAGGAAGTCCTTATAAGAACACAATTTTGCCTTATAAGCTCAGGAACAGAACTAACTGCATTTACAGGCTCATTTCCAGAAAGATCTAGATGGTCTGAATACGTAAAATACCCATTTTATCCAGGCTATAGTAACGTCGGAATAGTAGAGAAAGTAGGCGAGGAGGTAGAGAATATTAGAGAAGGGGATATAGTTGCAAGCCAAGCTCCTCATTCAGAATACGTAATCGTAAGGGAAGATCAAGTAGTGAGAGTACCTGAGGGTGTAGCCTTAGAAGAAGCAACATTTCACACGATAGCTTCAGGAGTTATGCATAGCGTTAGATTAGCAGGTGTCACTTTAGGAAGCACTGTGGTCATTCTAGGTTTAGGGCTATTAGGTCAAATGGCTACGCAATTCAGTAGATTATGTGGAGCATATCCACTGATAGGAGTTGATCTTTACGAGAATAGACTTAAATTAGGTAAGGAATCAGGTGCAACGCATGTAATCAACTCTCGTAAAGAAGATGTGTACGAGAGGGTAAAAGATATTACAGAAGGTCGCATGGCAGATATAGTTTTTGAGGTAACGGGAAATCCTCAAGTAATATCGTGGGGCATAAAGTTAGTAAGGACTCTAGGTAGATTTATAGTTCTTAGTTCTCCTAGAGGGCCTACTGCTATAGATTTCCATGATGAAGTAAACGCGCCGAGCAGGATAATAATGGGAACTCATTTCTCAAGCCAGCCATTATTCGAGACTCCTTATTATCCATGGACTAGGAAGAGGAACGTAGAACTATTCTTTAGGTTATTATTGGATAGAATAGTAAGGGTTAGACATCTTATAACGCATGTAGTTCCACTTGAAGACGTTGAAAAAGCGTATGAACTACTTTTAAATAAGAAGAATGAAACGTTAGCAGTAGTTCTCGATTTAAGGTAATAGTGGCTCCTTCCCTCACTACTCTATTTCTCTATGTAATGGCATAGAGGGATAAAACGAACCGAGCAATTTTTTAAAGAAGCTAACTTTTTATGAAAATATGCAACTCTTGTTGAAAATCCTGAAACTATTATCACGTTAATGCAATCGTTATCTATATGTATGTGACTATAATTACGCACGACATCATGACATTCTCTTATTAGATTCATGAGTGAGGAAGTATCAACCTCGCCTGTTACTATTAATATGCCCTTACATTGATGAGGAGTTAGATAATGGCCTCTATCTTGAAGGTACTCTACTATGGCCTCACTTATTAAGCTTGATCTATTCGCTTCAAGCCTCTTAGAGAGAGCATCTATTTGTTCTGCTACTGTCTCCGGAACTGATATGCCGAAATGTCTCGTCCTACCGTGATGTGCTCTCATTTATCTTGCAC